>JBAYRB010000281.1:0-4604 GCA_041676905.1 Spirosomataceae bacterium | reverse complement strand
TGAAACGTTAACCTATTTAGACTGGGCAAGTGCGAGGTTGGCGATGCAGTCGTTGGAAGCGGAAGTTACCCTACTGAAATCCCAACCGGGAAAAGATATTTATATCGGTAGTCCCAGTTTAATTGTACAATTATTGAATCATCAGCTGGTCGATGAACTGCAATTATGTATTCATCCGGTTCTGGCAGGGAGTGGTAGGCCACTTTTTGAGAATATAATCGGCCCTAGGAATCTACAATTCAAGCAGGCTCGAAATTTGACGGCTGGCGCGATGATCGTTACCTATCAATTGACCTATTAAACTCATTTAAGACATGAAAAATGCCAAACGTGATGTCGATCACTACATCGGACAGTTCCCCCCGGAAGTGCAGGAAAGATTGCAAAGGGTTCGTCAGATGATCATTAAAAACGCACCGAATGTCGTTGAAAAAATGGCTTACGGTATGCCGGCTTATCATACGCATAATAAGCCCCTAATTTATTACGGTGGTTTCAAGAACCATATCGGAATTTACGCTCTTCCTTCCGGACATGAAGCCTTTGAAAACGAATTAGCAGGTTACAAAACAGGGAAAGGCTCGGTACAGTTCCCCCACGATCAACCCTGCCCCTACGATTTGATTGCGAAAATGGTTAAGTTTCGGGTAGATGAAAATAACAAGGCGCACATGCAACAAAACACGAAATCATAGAAAAGTGAGTTTTGACCACAGCCGACTTCTGGGTTAAACTTCTCAAATTATCAGTTCATCCTGGCCATTTCCTTTAAAGTTGGCCGATCAAGCTTACTATTTTCATAAGTTCTTGCGAGATTTCCATTTGCGCATCGGGTGTATAGCGATGAGCATTTATTACAAAACTCAATAGTCTACCCGATCCGGTTTTCACATAGCCTGCATAAGCTCTTGTTCCTTCGATGGATCCACTCTTAGCCCGGACGTTCGATTTATTACCAAAGCGACGACTGCGCACGGTACCGGCTTCACCCGCTACAGGTAAGCTGTTATAGAAGGTAGAAAAGGTCGAAAGCTGGGTTGTTTTGTTGAGAATGGTTACAAGGTTGTGGGGAGTGAGTAATGCCGTTGTGGCCAATCCACTTCCGTCTTTCAATAGCATTCCGCTTGTTTCTATCCCTTTAGCAGCCCAAAAAGAAACGATTTCGGGGGCTACATCTCTAAAGCTGGTCTTGAATCCATGTTTTTTTCCTACAGCCTTTAATAGCGCATCGGCATATAGATTAATACTCCACCAATTGATCTGTTTGCAAATTTCGCTTAGGGGTGGGGAGTGAAAGGTATGTAGTCTGATTCGATCGCCACCCGCTCGTTTGGGTAGGAGAGTTGACGGCAGTTGAGTTACGGGTATGTCATTTTTCTTTAAAAATGCTGTGAATTGAGTCGCAATTAGTAGGGCGGGTTGAATGACCGCTACCCGAATTCCATATTCCCCTCTGGTCATGGGTAGGGTACCCTCGATGATTAAGGTCCGGGAAATAAGGTCCGGACGAATCCGAGTCTTGTTTCCAGAGCCAGGTGGGCCGGTTGTAACGCGATTGTCATAGCGTATTTCCGGCTGTTCTGGTACTGACCGTAGGAGCTTGGCAGGTTCCCCGATACGTCTTCCCGGTTTAAAATAGAGACGGGTTGCGTTTTCATTCCAGTTCAAGCCCTGTATAGCAACTCCGTATGCGGTACCTACATCGCCCCACATCCACGACTCTTCTATGCCCTGCTCTTCATAAAAGGAGTTGTCGGCTATAATTCTTCCCTCAATACGTTGAATTCCCGCGTTTTTCAAAGCAATTAGCCAATCGTTGAATACGGTGGCGGAATCGGTTTTATCCCTAAACCGAGGGCTACCTAATGTTGGATCTCCGGTGCCATAGATATAGAGATTCCCTTTTAATACCCCTTCCAGCAATGAACCATCATGCTCCAAATAGGTTTCAAAAGTGAAATTCTCACCCAAAACTTCAAGGGCAGTGGCTGTCGTAATTAATTTAACGGTGGATGCGGGGGGAAGGGATTTATCCACATTTAGGCCTATCAGAAGGGAATCGGTCGTGGTGTCACTTAAGGCAAAGCCTACTGTGCCATGACGCATTAGGTCACTGTTTTGGAGTTTTTCAAGGGCGTCTTTCAGGGTACGAAAAGCCGTTGAGTCCAGTACCTGCGCTTGGACCGCAACATTAAAAAAAATTAGGAAAAGGGAAATTATAATTCTCATCGGCACCACATATCCAGCTAAACAATACTTAAACTTAAAGTAAACCGTCCTAAAAGAGTATCTCATTTTAGATTATTTGTAGTTTTGGCGCAAAATCCGCCTGGATATTCCAAGAACGACCTGATCGATCTTCAAAACAGGCAAATGTTTCTATGAAATTGACATTTTGGGGCGCAGCGCGCCAAGTAACCGGTAGTATGTATCTTTTGGAAGTGGACGACTTCCGAATTTTGATTGATTGCGGACTAGATTTTGATATAGATGAGCAAACACGTAAGCAATGGTTTGACGAACATAAAAGAGTTTTTCCGTTCGAAGCTTCTATGGTGAACCTGGTCTTATTGACCCATGCACATATAGATCATTCCGGAAATATACCCAACTTGTTTAGAGAAGGTTTCGAAGGGCGCATTGTTTGCACTGAACCCACCCTTGCTTTATGTGAACTACTGTTGATGGATGTGGCACGGGTGTACCGCAGACGTTTCGAGAGCTACTATAAATTATCGTCTGAAAAACGAAGGAAAAAAAAGAAGAAACTTCCCCTCGATTTATATCTCGAGAAAGATGTCACCGAAGCAATGAAGAACTTTGTACCGGTGGGGTTTGGTAAAAGTTACCGACTAAATGATCAAGTTAAGGTCACTTATTATCCGGCCGGACATCTGTTGGGAGCCGCTCATATTTTCCTTGAAATAAATGAAAATGGTGAAAAAAAGACCATCGGATTTTCGGGGGATATTGGTCGGAAAAATTATCCCCTCCTGGTCGACCCCAGTCCGCTACCACCGGTTGATTATTTAGTCTGTGAAAGCACTTACGGAAATCGATATCATTCATGCAAAGCTAATCCGGAAGACGCTTTAATGGATGTTATTCAACGAACTTGTATAGATAAACCCGGTCGGCTCATTATTCCCGCTTTTAGTGTGGGCAGAACACAAGCACTGCTTTATGTGCTTAACCGGCTTTATATTGAACGGAAATTGCCACCCATTAAAGTTTATTCCGATAGTCCGTTAGCGCACGCCACTACCCGCGTATATCAACGGCATTATCGGATGTTGAATCGACAAGCTCGGGAATTTCAAGAAGACAACGGGGAATTATTTGATTTTGACAATCTACACTATGTAGTTAGTACTTCCGAAAGTCAGAATCTTAGCAATCACAGTGAGCCTTCCATCATCATTTCAGCGTCGGGAATGATTCAAGGCGGGCGTATTGAGCACCATATCGCAGCGAATATAAACAATCCCTATGCGACAATTTTGTTGATCGGTTACGCATCCGAGGGTACCTTAGGTTGGCGTTTGCTGAATGGGTTGGACTACATCAATGTTAAGGGAGAAGCGGTGAATGTTCTCGCAAATGTTGAAAAAATTGACGTATTTAGCGGTCACGGAGACTTGCACGATCTCGAAGAATTTGTACAACAGCAAGATCCTAACAGGCTGAAACAAATATTTTTAGTTCATGGAGAGCCGGAGAGTATGGGGAATTTTAAGACCGTTCTGAACCAACATCGGTTCGAAATGGTTGAAATCCCGGAAAAAGGGAACGTTTACCAACTTTGATAGACCTATAATTCTAAAGGCTTCGAAATAATCGCACATACATGAGAACCTATCTCGATTTTGAAAAACCAATTGCCGAACTGGAAAATAAACTGGCCGAAATGATCAAGTTGGCCGATGAAAATAAAGTAGATGTAACCCAGGCAACACGTTCATTAGAACAGAGTATTATCAAATTGCGGGAGGAAATTTTCAGCAACCTTACTCCTTGGCAACGGGTACAGCTTTCGAGACATCCTGACCGGCCTTATACACTCGATTATATCGAACTCATGTGTGAGGAATTTATCGAACTCCACGGGGACCGGCAAGTACGGGATGATCCAGCCATAATTGGTGGCTTGGCTAAGATGGGGGGCGAGACGGTTATGATCATTGGCCAACAAAAGGGTCGAAATACCAAACAACGTCAATACCGCAATTTTGGCATGCCCAATCCGGAAGGCTATCGTAAAGCCTTGAGGCTGATGAAATTGGCGGAGAAATTCAACAAACCCATAGTTACCCTAATCGATACCCCGGGGGCATATCCCGGTTTGGAAGCCGAAGAAAGGGGGCAAGGCGAAGCCATCGCTCGCAATCTGAAGGAAATGTTCATGCTCAAAGTCCCTGTAATTTGTATTGTCATCGGGGAGGGAGCATCTGGAGGAGCGTTGGGAATTGCTATCGGAGATCGGGTCTTTATGCTGGAAAACACGTGGTATTCGGTTATATCGCCCGAAAACTGCTCGACGATTCTCTGGCGGAGCTGGGAATACAAGGAGCAAGCGGCGGAAGCTATGAAAATCACTTCCACGG
>JBAYRB010000280.1:0-4617 GCA_041676905.1 Spirosomataceae bacterium | reverse complement strand
CTCCCCAACCGGCCATTACTGCTGAATTGATGTTCGAAAAACCCATACCGCCATAGCCATCCAGGTCTAATTTAAAATTTTGGAAGGCAAAGGATTTTTCAAAATCCAATTTGGATTGTGCATTGGGATCAACGCCATCACCATCGAAAATAGCTTCTACGATATCGATTCCATCGGCTGCTAGGGCTATATCAAAAGTTTCTGCTCCAGAACACATCGCAAATAGAAACCCACCCCCAAGGCAGTAATCTTTGATTGCTTTAGCGACGGCCAATTTCATTTGGGAAACTTTGGTATAACCATGGCGATGAGCTATAGCTTCCTGGGCACGAATATCTTGAAGGGAAGTACGACGAAGGCTTCTCCCAAACTGTCCGGTAAAATCCTCATGATGCAGATGTAACCAGTCGAAACGGGCAAGTTCACCGTTTAGAATTTCCTCATCATAAATTACTGTAAAAGGAATCTCCGCATAACGCAATACCAAGAGTACAGCGTCGGTATCTTCAAATTGCGCAGGACTGATGTTGATCGGTGAATAAACGGCAATACGAGCGGCTTTATGCAGTTTTACCAGGTTCATATTTACTTCTTCCTGCATAATTTCCGCTTGGATTCCGTCAAATTGTGCATTTGAAATTACTTCGTAGGAAACCCCTCTCACCACACATTCTGTTTCCCACTTTTTTTCAAAATCCACTGCAAAACTTCCGCCCCTGTAATTGAGCAGCCAATCAACTTCTCTATCTTCAAACAAAACCTGATAGGCAATGCCATAGGCTTTCAGATGATTGGCTTGGGTCCCATCCATCGGAATAATTAACTTGTTAGCATTTCCGGCTACCGGTATAATCAGTAACAGCCCTAGCAGACAGCCTTTCATACGAGACATATTAGGTTAGGGTTATCAGGATACCGAAGTTACTCAAAATGAATGTGATAAGCTATTATTATCCGAAACATTTCATCGATTCACCCCCCTTAAAAGGCAATATTTCCATGGTATATTCTAATATTATTTGCAGAGAATTTGATTAGGATGGTCGTTCACAATCCATAGAGATAAGATGGGGAAGTGAAAATTCTTTTTAGATAAAGCTCGGCATTTTAATAAATTTACACCCGGTTTTCAGCTTTGGGCAAACCCCGATTTTATATTAAGTTCGCGCTCTTACTTCAATAAGACCATGTTAAAACGCTTATTCGGCTATCTGGACAGGCAGAAATACCCATTTGTGGATGGCATATATTACCTAGTAATGATCATTATCCTAATCTTGGGTGTCCTCTTGATGAAATAGTTGTGGCAAAGCCTTTATTATTTATTGTAAATCCTAAATCGGGCACGAATGGCACCGAACTCCCCGCTTTACTTCAATTTATTGAAGACAAGATGAAGGAATTGGGGTATGTATGCCAAACGGTAGTGACCGAATTTAAAGGGCACGCTACCCAACTTGCTTCCACCGCCGTAAAGTCGGGTAGTTGGAGTGCTATCGTGGCTGTGGGAGGCGACGGTACGATTAATGAAGTAGCTCGTGCTATGCTGTTTCAGTCTACGCCTATGGGAATTGTACCCGCAGGTTCTGGAAATGGTCTTGCCCGCCATTTACACATTCCGGTCAATACGAATTCTGCTTTACATCGTTTGGTAGAAGGTACCCCGGTAAAAATTGACTCTGGGCTAATCAACGATACTCCTTTCTTCTGTACCTCTGGCATAGGGTTCGATGCCTCCGTGAGTCATTATTTCGCTTCTTCCGAATCCCGAGGTCTGCGTGGTTATATCCGATTTTCGCTCGAAGCTTATAAAGACTATCGTCCCATAACGGTGACTATCGATGACGAAACACTAACGGCATTTTTAATCACATTTGCCAATGCCGGACAATACGGAAACAACGCCTGGATTGCCCCTAAAGCGAGTGTCACAGATGGAATTTTGGATCTTTGTTATGTTCAGCCCTTTCCCGATTGGTATAGCATGATTTTGGGAGCCCGGTTGTTTGCAAAAACATTGGATCAATCGCAATATGTATCCTATCGGCAGTTTCAATCCCTGCGATTAACTACTACCACGCCCCTACCTGCTCATTTTGATGGAGAGCCCCTCGTGGTGGAGGGTGAAGTTATCGTCCGCTCGGTCCCGGGAAGTCTAACCGTCATTTGTTAGTCTCTCACGAATGTTCACCCCACTAAATACCGATCGTCTACCTTTCCGATTTGTCGAATCGAATGGTAAAACCTATTTATGGTTTAGTGGTACAGACTATCTGGGTATGGCCTTCCACCCCAGACTAGTCCAGTTATTATCGGAGAATTTGAATTCGCTTGGATCTCATTTTGGAAGTTCGCGGAATAATAGTTTGCGAATTTCAGTATATGAAGAAGCCGAAAAGGAGCTAGCTAAATTTACCGGCGCCGATGACGCCCTATTGGTCAGCTCAGGCATGTTAGCGGGTTTTATAGTTCGATCGACGTTACCAACCATACTTGCAGAGCTCCACCCTCAGCACCAAATTCGAGAGTACGAAGCTCCGATGCTTCACCCTGCACTGAGACGCCTAGGGAGCAAAAACCCGACATGGCTTAACTGGGCAGCATCGCTAGCTGACCAAATTAGAGGAGAATCTCAGGGAATTTACCATGTATTGTACAGCGATTCGATCGGTACACCACTAACCAGCGGATATGACTTTAAATTATTATCCCAGTTACCCGATACACTATTAGTAGTCGACGACGCCCATGGATTGGGGGTTCTTGGAGAAAATGGAGAAGGATCTTATCCATTAATTCGATCTAATACCCAACAGGAATTGCTCCTTATCGCCTCCCTTAACAAGGCTATGGGAGTGCCTGGAGGTGTCATTTTGGGTTCTCGGAAAATACTCCATAAAATCCGGAATTCAGCTTTTTTTGGGGGATCCTCGCCTATACCTCCCATCTATGCTTATGCATTGACGCAATTAATACGAGAGGGGATTTACCGGCAATCTCACCAACAATTGAAGGAATTAAACACCTACTTTCTGAATCAACTAACTTCCCCTAGTGCGTTTCATTATGTTGAAAACTATCCAGTTTATGTGAGTTCGGATGCAGGGCTTTTTCACCACCTCCTCTCCCAAAACATTCTCGTTTCCTGTTTTCCCTATCCTACCCAGCAGGATCCAGTTTTAACGCGGATTGTTATTACTGCAGCCCACCAACCCAACGATTTGGACTGGTTAGCGGAATGCTGTAACTCCTATTTCGCTTAATTAAACCTGCTCCTTTTTCCCTCTTACATTCATTACGACCGCACCGATCAGTAAAATCATCATCAATATAGAACTGATTAAATCGATCTTACTCCCCACGGCCACGGAAACAGGTTCAAAACTAAACTCGATCGTGTGATTACCGGCAGGCACTCGCAGCGCTCTAAGCACGTAATTGGCTCTTAGAAGATCGGCTGGTTGCCCGTCAATGCGAACCTTCCATTCATCTCTCACATTGTAGTAAATTTCAGAGAAGACCGCTAATTGATCAGACGTAGCCGTACTTTCATAAACCAGTCGATCTGGGGTGTAGCTTACTAACCGAATACTGCGGCTACTGTCGGGCACGATAAGCAAATTCTTTAGTCCTAAGGCAAATTTTTGATCGAGCACCGCTTCAGATTCGGGATTCAAATTATCGAGAGCCGCCATTTCTTCATCGGCGTTGGCTACAATTTTAAAGCTATCAACAAACCAGGCATTACCCAACGCCTCGGGGTTCGGCCGAACCACAGTCATCCCATTTTCTCCTACCGTCAAAATATATTTGGCGTTTAGCATGTTCAAAATTCCGGGATTTGCCGATGGTTTTGCAATTTGACGTTCGATCAATTCCTGGTATCGTCTAAGTTTAGCTCCATGATACCCCCCAATAGATTTATGGAAAAAAGATGCCTCTGCACTCTGAAACGGACTTCTTGTTAAATCAAATACCCGATAATGAGGATCAGGATCTTTTAAAATTTCTTGATCCGCCGGACCCGGTTGGCGGGTATTCTCAGCCTGTTGTTTACTTACAAAGTCGTCATTGTTGAGGTAGCGCTTTCCAACGCCGAACATATCAATCACCACCATAAAAGCCAGTAGGCTAAAGAACACTACCGGCTTAATTTTATCGCGCATCCAAAGCACGATAAGACCTACCGTAAACGCAATAAGTACAAAGGTTCGGAAAGCATCCACTTTAAAAAGCGACGCTCTATCATCGGCAATCGCCCTGACGATTTCCTCAGCAAAAGAGCGATCCTGGACACTTTGAGTTAAATTATCGATCAGTTGTGCGTCATAGGGCCCTCTAAAACTGAAAAATAATTGAGGCATTAATGCGAGTATAAGCGCTACCCCTCCCGTAAGACCAAAACTGATCCATAACGGGCGTTGCAATTCTTTCCAGGGTAACTTTCTTTTAATAATCTCGTTCAATGCGAGACTGCCCAAGATAACCATAAACAGCTGTGTAAATGCCAGGGTCATCGTTACCGCTCTGAATTTGTTGAACATGGGAAAATAGTCGAAGAAGAGGTAATTAATAGAAGAAAAGTTTTTTCCCCATGCCCAAACCGTATACAAGGCT
>JBAYRB010000279.1:0-4621 GCA_041676905.1 Spirosomataceae bacterium | reverse complement strand
CCATGCTCTGATTTTCTCCCAGGTTAAAGCTGAACTGACCAAACCAGGTGCTGAAGCCGTATTGGGTCTGGCATTGTTAATGATCCAGCTTCCACTTGCAGTACTCACCGGCATCGTTACATAGGTCGGATAGAGTGAACTGGTATTTTGGTTTCCGAGCACTCCGTAAGATCCCCGCAATTTGAATTGATTTACTGCGTTGACTAGATTGTCCCAGAAGGGCTCCCTGGCTACGTCCCAACCGGCTGAAACCGATGGGAAACTTCCCCACCGACGATTCGACCGAAATCGCGAAGTTCCGTCGTAGCGATAGTTAACTTCGAGGAAATACTTTTCATCGAAATTGTAGTTAAGTCGACTGAAATACCCCATTGTCGCCCAGTCGTTTTCGCCTCCTGAAACGGAAGGAGAAATATAAGCCCCGTTCAACGCTTGTCCTGTAGTGATATTGATCGTTGGGTTCTCCCGAATAATCATACCATGACGAGTAGCGGAGGCATTCCGAAACTTATTATACTCGGATTGAAAACCTGCCATCAACTGGAAATTGTGCTTGTCTATCGACTTTTCGTAGCGTCCGTAATAATCTTGCGAGGTGTAATCATAGCGTTCGATGTATTCACTTACAAAATTCTCAGGTTCCGCTACATAGGGGTTACCATTTACATCGTGGGCGTAAGTGGTTAATTTTACGGTTCTTGCAAATCGGTCACCCAACCGATAAAAAAAGCGCCCTTGAAAGGTTAAGCCTGGTAAAGGGTTTAGCAATAGTCTGAACTGGTTACTACTATTATCGATAATACGGTTGTATCGCCCACCTACCGCAATGATCGACAAACGATCTGTTGTTACATCGAATAAGTGTCCATTGGGGTCGTACAGTGGGTTAGCGGGTTGGGTACGACTCATATATTGCATGTATCGATCTTCAAAATGCGACGGGCGCTCGTAATCTTCTCGGGAAAATTTACCGTTATATTCCAGGGTGATCCAATCTGAAATCTTGGATTCGAGGTTAGCAACAACGTTATAACGTTGCAGTTCATCTCCTCCTAGTTTCAGAATACCGCCTTGATCGAGGAAGTTACCCGATAAATAGTAGTTGACAGCCGGCCCTCCTCCCCTAATACTTAAGGTATGCTCTTTGGATGGTGATTTTTTGCGAAATACCTCTTTCCACCAGTCTATATTCTCATTGCCTTCAACAGAACCACCTGCCCAACGCTGCGGATTTCCGGGGTCGGGCGGAATATTCGTCATCCCGGGTTTACCTGCTATATAATCGATGATTCTTTGCATACGTTCGGGACCCACAAAATCGGGCGCACCTCTGTTGCGTGAGGCATCATTAATAAAAAGCGCCCATCGGTAAGAGTCGGCTGTTTCAGGAAAATTGATGGGAGAAGAACTGCGAAAACTGTTACTATAGTTTATAACAGGTTTGCCCTTGGAGCCCCGCTTGGTGGTAATCAAAATCACTCCAAAGGGCGCCCTCGATCCATAAATAGAAGAAGCCGCTGCATCTTTTAGAATCGAAATATTCTCAATATCATTTGGACTTAAATGGTTGGGATTTCCCTCTGCTCCATCGATCAGAATGAGCGGTCCTCCTGAAGATCCCTGCCCAATCGTATTCAATCCCCGAATATTAATGGTAGGTGTGCCTTCTAAACTACCGCCGTAGCTCGTTTGCCCAATTTCAATTCCCGTAGCCAGTCCTTGGAGTGCCTGGGTCACATTGGTTACCGGCCTGGACTCGAGTTCCTTGCTTCCAATAACAGACACCGACCCGGTCACATTTGTTTTTTTCTGGGTTGCAAATCCAACAACCACAACTTCTTCCAGGTCATCGACGGGTTTTAGAGTAACTTGGATTTGACTTTCCTGACCCACAACGATTTCTTGCCTAGCATAACCAACATAAGAAAATACCAACGTCCGATGTTGATCGGTAACAGTAATACTGAACTGACCGTTGTCACCGGTAGTGGTTCCGATGGTCGTACCCTTAACGACGACGTTTACACCTGGCAGTCCTTCCCCTTTTTCATCTTTAACGGTTCCACTGACAAAACGATCGGAAATACGATGAGCCCAAAGACTAGAGGAGATGAACATCAGAAGTAAAAACACCGCCCCTTGAGGGAGACTTTTCCCTTTTCTTCCAATTCCGTATTGACTAAAAATTGAGGTTTTGGGTTTTTTCTTTTCCATAGTCCATATTGAATAAATTACAATTGTTCTTAGCAGAAGCAATATTAGACAGGAAAACCAAGGGAAAGAAAACCGAAGTTTGCAGATTCTTACACTATATTTTCATTTCGTCAATTTTGGAAAAAAGTACATTGATACCCGTTAAATTTCAACCAGAAGCGAAATTTTAAGATTGAAACACCCTCATTCAAATGCGAATAATTCTCTCTAAAATTCATGAGTTTCTACTATATTAGCCGCTTCTCCTAAACATTTTGCTTTTTTTTGACAAAATATTAACATTAACCCGCTCAAATTAAGGTATCGACATGCTACCCGTTTACCGAAAAATCACCTACTCTCAACTATTTTCGTTTTCAGCTGTCCTGGAAAATCCACCTGAATTCGACACCGCTTGGCACCATCACCCCGAGTATGAACTGATCTTAATATCAGGTAGTCAAGGGACCCGATTTATGGGCGATAGTATTCAAAAATTTAACCAAACCGAACTGGTCCTCATTGGCCCAAACCTGCCCCATTGCTGGAAAGAAGACCCGAACCAAACCAACCCAAATGCCAAAGCATATGTAATTCATTTTTCAGAAAATTTTTTGGGAAAGGATTTTTTCAATATCCCCGAGGGGCGCCAAATAAAACATTTGCTGGAGCAGTCTCGGTTTGGTCTGCGATTTTCCCCAGAAATTGAACAACTCGCCATTTGGAAGATCATCCAAATCTTTGAAACGCTGAACTTCGATCGCGTACTGAACCTGTTAGGTCTTTTAAATTTATTAGCGAAATCTGACAAATTCGAACTAATATCCAGTGCCGGGTTTACAAGTTCCTTTATCGAAAATCAATCGGAGCGTATTAATAAGGTAATTGAATATACGTTGTCGAACTTTGACAATCCGATAGATTTAGACACCGTGGCTGGATTAGTACACATGAGCAAAACCGCATTCTGCCGCTTTTTCCGTAAATGCACTGGCAAAACCTACTTCGACTTCTTAAAAGAAATACGACTGGGACATGCTTGCAAACTCCTACAGGAGAGCGACTTAAGCATCCATCAGATCAGTTTTAACTGTGGCTATGAAAGCCTCTCAAATTTTAACAAACAGTTCAAAGAGCTATTTCAAACTAGTCCTTCAAAGTATAGACAACGCATCATTCAGCATGGTTAGGGATTTCTGGCTATTAATAAACCTTTAACATACCTCGAACAATCATATACTGAGCTGCCATATAGGTTGCCATGATCCAGATACCCGCATAAGCAATGGGAGCGACAAACTTTCCGTATGCGATCAAGGTGTCAGATATTAAAAATAAGACAGCCCCTACCCCTACCCAGCGATAGGAATTTTGACTGACACCACGCTTTCGAAGGAATGCACCCAGCGTCATGGTGGTAATGACAAATGCGTAAACTACCACAGCTGTCTTTAATACTGGGTCTGTGACGGAGGGCAGAATCAAATACATTAGGGTTACCAATACAATCAACATCCCTCCTACTTTTCCTCCTAAAAACGGACGCTTGAATTCAATTTCAGGCCAGAAAACGATAATATAAGTGATCTGCATTATACAAAATGACGCCAGTCCGGCCAAGAAATAACCTGAAAACATTAGAAATACATCACCCAAGCAAGCCATGATTAGCCCTATAAGAAAAATACTTTTTCGAGCGACCTTGCGACGGTCTGGGGTGACCATAGCCCACCCCAATAGCCATAGCATTATGAGGGGTTTTACTAAATACCTAAGGAACTCACTCTCGAAAACGAGGGCAACTAAATTCAGTACAAGGATGACTAAGTAGAGGTTTGTAAAGGCTTTGTCGGTTCTCATCGATTTTTCCAAGGGTTAGTCCAAGACGAATATAGAGTAGGATTTCTTCAATACATGGGTTAAGCCCACATATCTTCCGATAAAGTTGATTTCAGCGCTCGATTTCACGAAACGGGCAGGTTCTGTTTATCCGGTTTATTTTCCGTATCTTTGTATTTATTTAAGTAATCCTTATCAGAAAAATACATGATTACGGTACAAAATGTATCGCTACGTTACGGGAAGAGGGTTTTATTTGATGAAGTTAACATCAAATTTGTTCCGGGAAATTGTTATGGTATAATTGGTGCGAATGGTGCTGGTAAATCCACATTTCTGAAAATTCTTTCAGGTGAAATTGAACCGCAAACCGGGCACGTTTCACTGGATCCCGGAGAGCGATTGGCAGTATTAAAACAGGATCAATTTCAGTTTGATCAATATACGGTAATGGATACGGTGATCTTAGGTCATCAACGCCTTTACCAAATCATGAAAGAACGAGAGGCCATTTATGAGAAAGCGGATTTCACCGATGAAGATGGGGAAAAGGCTGCCGAATTAGAAGCGGAATTTGCCGATCTGAATG
>JBAYRB010000278.1:0-4640 GCA_041676905.1 Spirosomataceae bacterium | reverse complement strand
TAAAGCCCCCCAGGCGTCACTGTTCCAAGGACGCTAACTCGGATAGCACTTTACAATGGGAATATTCGGGTTCTATTCGAATGAAAACGTCCCCCTGTGCTTTGGCGAACCATTTTTCCAAAGCGGTGTTTCGTTTATTCGCCAAGACGATATTGGCGATCTTTTCATAATCGTCGGTCAGGTTAGCAATATGAGGTTCTTTTTTACTTTTATACCAAACGATACGCATGGCCGATTGGCCTTCATCGGTACGATAAACCATGGGCGGGCTGATATCCCCAACTTTCATTGTATCGAGGGTGAAATATAATACGGGATCCATGGTCGCATCCAAAGCCAGATAGGTTGTTCCTGACTGCATATCTTGAAGTAACCCCCCCATGTCGGCCGTATTGGGGTCTTGAGAATGTTCTTTGGCTGCTTTTGCAAAACTCAAAGAATCGGTTTGGATCAAGGTTCGGAGACTGTCAAGAAAATGAGCGGCCTCTTTTAAATCGGTGCCTTGGTTGTAATCCGGGCGTAATAGGATGTGCCTGGCTCGGTATTCAGCGCCTCGGGTTTGTAGTAATTGAATAAGGTGAAAGCCAAACTTACTTTCAACGGGATCTGAGATTTCATTCGGTTTTAAGGCTAATGCAGCGCCTTCAAATTCCGGCACCATGTCCCCACGACGGGCAAAACCTAGGTCTCCGCCGGCTTTAGCGGATCCGATGTCTTCGGAATGGATCTGGGCTAATATTGCGAAATCCTCGCCCTGTTCGACACGTCTTTTGTATTCCAAGAGTTGATTACGCAATTTTTGCTTCTGTTCTTCTGTAACGGTACCCAACCGTACAATGTGTCCAACCTCTACTTCTGCAGGGATAAAAGGTAAGCTGTCTTTGGGGATAGCATTAAAGAATTTCCGCACCTCCCGGGGCGTTATCTTGACATCCCCGGCAATTTTTTGCTGCATCGTTTCTACGGTCAGCTGTTCTTTTAATTGTTGCCGAAGTTCCGATTTTAAGGCATCGATACTTTTTCCGTAGGCATCCACCAGGTTTTGTTCGGATCCAAACCGCTGAATCATCATATTCATCCGCCCGTTCAATTGGGCATCGATGTCTTTGTCGTCCACTTCAACCGAGTCAATTTCGGCCTTAGCTAATAGCATCTTGTTGATGATAATCGATTCCAATAAGTCACATTTGTCGACATTTTGCTGACTTTGCTGTAAATAACTTTGGTACATCTCTTCAACTTCCGAGTTGAGTATGTAGTAGTTATCGACCCGAGCTACGATTTTGTCAAGACTCACTGGGTAGGCCTGCCCGCGACTTTCAGAAGTTATTCCGAGAAAGCAGCAGAGCGCCACTACGAATGACTTGATGGATACGAGTCTGGCAAACGAATATTTGAACATATCTTTTTTTTTACACTATAACGAATCGACACGAAATGATTATATCTCTTTGCCGTTACTTGATTTTGTTAAGTTCTTCCTGATTAACGGTAATGGGATATTCCTTTTTTAGTTGCTCTAACCACTGTTGTTCGAGTATTTTTTGATATTCATTGATGACTGCCCCTCGTGCTTCTTCAAATGTTTTAATTCGGGGTGCTTCAATGTTTTTAATAAGGATCCACTTTATAGGGGTTTGGGTTGCATAGAGATATTCCCCAACTTTCCATTCCACCCCGTTCATAAGGGGGTCCTCCTTGGTTAAATAACCTTCCCGTATGGTGATTTTATCCGATGCATTTACATTCATAACCTTCTCTACATCCTTAGCGGACCTCGTAAAGTACACAAAGGACACCCGCCGATTCGTAGTGCCATTGTCGGTATTTTGTAGTGCCTCGTAATTTTTTTCAATGATGCGTGTGAGTGGAATCTCAGCATTTCTTAAAAAATTAACGACATTATCAAGTCTTTTCCCACTGGTTTCTGGGGGTTCTTTTTCATCTCGGTAACCGCTGATTTCCACAATATAGTTAGGGTTAGTTAACAGTACCGAGATCACAGCTCTCAAGGTTTGAGCGCCTTCAGTGTCGATCTCTGTCTTACCTTGATCAAAAAGAAGATCTTGTCCCTTTAATTCCAAACGATAGGGTTCCCCTGAAAGCAATCGTTTAGCACGATTGATTCGGGCAGTGTCGTTAGCGGTAACCACGATAGCATTAGCCCTTTCAGGGTAACGATATTGCTCTTTATTTCTTTCGTAGATTTCCCTTTGCCCCAAAGAATCACTCAAGGATTTCCCCCAAACGTATTTTTCCATCATATTGGATAGTAATACACCATCGGTGATTTCTTCTATCAATTGTTGGAATTCAGGTTGATCTTTTTCCAATTGACTTTTGGCATGTTCCATCAATTTCTCCCCGATAAACTCTTCATAATATCGCTTCAGGGCAAGATTAAGTGACGAGCGGGGTTCAATTCGTTTTTGGTTCTCCCTGAGAAATTCTAAGAATTCTCCCCCCGTATGAGGTTTGCGAGCCACGGTGAACAAGTGGGCATTTTTTAACGATTCATCGACCGGGTTAGGGATGGTCCAACGTCCGGCAATAAGGGTGCTATCTACCAAATTTTCGATACGCGTATATACGTCTGGGTTTTCCGTTACTGGATATTGGGCTCTTAAAATTTGTTGTTTTTTCTTTTCGATGAGTTTCCCACGGGAGTCCTGCAAAACTTTGTGACGAAGGGCAGGGGCCGCATCCTCGTAGGATCCTTTCGGCAATTTCCGAACCAGCTTAATGATGTGCCATCCATAGGCGGTTTGAATCGGTTTCGAATATTCCCCTTCTCGTTGTAAGGCAAAGGCGGCCTCTTCAAACGGGCGGATCATGGCACCAATCCCAAAGGGTGGTAAGTTTCCCTCATTTTGTTTCGACCTTCTATCATCTGAATATTGGTCGACAACCTCTGCCCATTCCGCCCCGGATTGAAGTTTGGTGTAAGCTTCATTGATTTTGTCTTGGGCTGCTTTTTGAGCCTCCTGCGGAGCAGATTGGGGGACTTGCACCATACAATGGGCTACCTGTATCTTTCCGCGGTCACGATTTCTGCTATGCACCTTGACTAAATGATAGCCATGTACACTTCTTATAGGTTTCGAGAATTGACCCACCGGCGTGGTATAAGCTGCGGTTTCAAAAGGGTACACCATTTGAAATACGGTGAAATTTCCTAGGTCACCGCGATTGGTCCGTGCACTAGGGTCCTCAGAATGTTTGAAGGCCATTTCAGCGAAATCAGCTCCTCTGTTTAACTCTTCCCAGATGGCCATCACACGTTCGTAGGCCTCAAGGGTGTCTTTCGGAGCTGCTAATTCTGGAACCCGAATTAGGATATGGGAGGCGTGAACTTCGTAGTTTGAACGCTCATAAGCTTCCTGGGTAAACTGTTCGATCAGTTCTTTGTCATTCAGAAAATTCTGTGACAATATTTCACGATAGGTCGTAATTTCATCGATAAACGATTGGACTGTGTCGGCCCCCTCCTTTCGGGCCGCGAGAACTTTTAGTTTCATTCGGGTGAAAAGATCTAAATACGCTTCAGGAGTTAGAGGATGATCTAAATCCACCGAGTATTTGTTCTTTTCAAAAGAGGCCTCAAATTCTTTGGTGGTAAACGAATTGTCCCCGAGTTGTACTAAAACAGGTTCGTTTACAGGAGTTTCAACATTCAGGTCGGTGACTGCGGGTGGAGTTGTTCGGCACGATTCAAAAATAATAGCGGCTACTGCAATTAAAATGATACGGGATCGGTACATAAGCGGTTATTAAATGGATAGTGCGTTGTCCGCAAAGCGACTCTGGTATGAGAATGATATATCAACGACAAAATTAGTAAAAAGGTTTGATAAGGGATGGTCTCCGACCGAAACTGCACTAAAAAACATGATAGATGGATAGCTCTCCTACGGATTAAGCATAATTTATTTCAAATGTTGCGATTGATCCCCAAAAAACACAACAGTTCCGAGTTTTATGGGTTGATCCTATAGCCTTATCCAAAGGAGAAAGTTTACATGGGAAAAGCTATCCTTAACGTAAACTTTTCTTCCATTTTTTTAAAAGTTCTTTGGCAATTATTCGATAACCCTCGTCAGAAGGATGCAGACCGTCATAGGTCATGAAAATCGCTTCAGGTGGATAAGGGTATTCATCTTTTTCAGGGTCGAAAGGGATTTGGGTGTAGTCAGGGTAAGTGTAATTCCGGTAGTTCTGGGTTTGTGGATCCCTTAACCTTTTGAAATGCACCATGTTTTTTTGATTTATACCGCTTTTGTAATAGAGGTCAACGACTGGAATTTTCTCGTGTTTTCCTATTTTCAGAATCATCTCAACCACTTCCGAAAGCTGTAAACCGTTTTTTTCTCGGTAGGATCCATAAGCGTTATTTTGCATATTAGCGATATAGACGAAATCACCTCTTTGCATGGGCGTAATTAAAATAATTTGCGCTTCTGGGTTTAATTGCCGGAATTTATCAATGATCACCCGGAAGGCACCCGATATGGTAGTAGGTCCGGTATTGTCAAGATAGTCTTGAAGGGTACCCAAGGGTTGACCCTGCCACCAATCGTTGGTGCCTAGGAAAATGGTATAAACATCCGATTTTTCAAGTCCGAGTTGGTCAATTTGTTGAG
>JBAYRB010000277.1:0-4670 GCA_041676905.1 Spirosomataceae bacterium | reverse complement strand
TTCGAATCTCCGACCACACCAATGTATTAAAGTCAGGCTACGACCTGATTCACCATCGATGGCCGGAATATATCACCTCTGAATTACCCATTGAGAAAGAATGGTTGCAGGAAGTTGTGGCTCCTGGTACAGTCATTGGTTATTTGAACCCCGATTTACGCAGCCGCTGGAACCTACCCGAAATCAAGGTTGTGGCAGGAATGACCGACGGTTGCGCATCGCAGGTTGCCAGTGGGGGTGTAAAACCTGGAGATTGGAATACGACCATTGGAACCACCTTGGTAGTTAAAGGGGTAACGATGAAAGAAATAAAAGACCCCCAGGGACGGCTTTATAGCCATTTGCATCCCCAGGGTTATTGGATGCCGGGCGGAGCCAGCAATACCGGTGCCGATTGGGTATCACAGGATTTTAAAGGTGAAAACTTAAATTTTCTCAACGATCAGGCCGATCATATCACCCCAAGTGGATATTTAGTTTATCCCTTAAAACAGGAAGGTGAACGATTCCCGTTCATCAGTCCAATGGCGCGGGGTTTTACCGATAAACGAATTCAAACCCGCGAAGAATTGTACACAGCCGGGCTGGAGGGGGTGGCCTACCTTGAAAAACTCTCCTACGAAATAATCAAGGAGCTTTCTGGCGAGAATATAGAAGCTGTTTATTCATCAGGAGGAGGTAATAATAGTCGTACCTGGATGAAAATACGGGCTAGTGTGCTTAATTTACCAATTTATCAGAGCTCACAGGCGTCCGGGGCACTGGGAGCCGCTATTGTGGCCGCATCCCAAACTTTTTTTTCAAATCTCACGGAAGCTGCCACATCAATGACGAACTTGGAGCACTGTTTCGAACCTGAAGAAGAACTCCTGGCACCTTATGAAGAGGGGTATCAGAGCTTCATTATCGAACTGAAAAACAGAGGCTATTTAACTATTTAACCCAACAATAGTATGTTAACGGTATACTTACTTCGCCATGGGGAGAGTGTCTGGAATTTGGACGGTAACCGATATTGTGGTTCAACGGACGTCCCTTTAACAGACAGGGGAATGGATCAGGCTAGACAGGTAAAGGAATTGCTAAAAAATGTAAAATTCGATGCCGTCTACAGCTCCCCTTTGCAGCGGGCTTACAAAACGGCACAAATTGCCACACCCCATGATCCGGCCGATGTTATTGTCGCAGAAGAATTAAAAGAAGCTTCTTTCGGGAAGTGGGAAGGGAAAACCCGGGAGGAGTTTATTGCCGAAGACCCCGCGTTGTGGGAAGCTTGGGAAAAAGATCCGGGAACTGCTCGAGCAGGTGGTACGGGCAACACAGCCCTGGAAATTGTTACCAACGTCGATTCGTTTTTTAAAAAGGCGGCAGAGAAACATCCGAATGGCACAATTTTGGTCGTAGCCCATAATGGTGTCAATCGCTTTTACCTGGCTTACAAATTGGGAATGCCCCTTCGGAATTACCGACGTATTGTGCAACTCAATTCAGCCATTACCCGGTTTACTCTTAACGACCGTCTTGAAATCTCACTTGATTTACTCAATGTTAGGTAATACCTATTTTTTCAAAAATATGTTTGGCGCTATTCCAAAGCTTATAAGTACGCTTATTATCATCACCCTATCCTGTTATTCCGTTCTAGGGCAGTCGGCATTGCATGTCATTCAACTGAAGTCGCCAAAAGATACACGGAAATTTCTGCGTTTTACCCCTAAGGACATACCGGTTATTGCTGGCCATCGCGGAACCGTGGAGGACGGTTATCCAGAAAACTCCATCGAAGCAATGGAGCATACACTTAAATTCACACCGGCTATTTTCGAGATTGATCCGCGTCTTACTCGCGATAGCGTAATAGTTTTAATGCATGATGCTACCCTGGATCGGACGACGACCGGTAAGGGGAAAGTCTCGGACTATACTTACGCCGAATTACAGCGGCTTCGATTAAAAGATGTCAAGGGTAACCCTACTCCCTACAAGATTCCCACACTGGAAGAGGCTATTCAATGGGCGCGTGGTAAAACCATTTTAAACCTAGATCAGAAGGGTGTCCCCTACGCCATGATCGCTGACCTGATCGAGAAGCATAAAGCTGAGGCATTTGTCATGATCACTACCCACAGTGCGGAACACCTTATGTACTACCACCGCCGAAATCCCGATATTACCTTTTCAGCACATATTCGATCTAAGAAACAATTCGACGAGTATGAGCAGGCGGGGGTGCCTTTCGATCGATTGATGGCCTATATCGGTCCACAAATTAAAGCTGAAAATCAGGAGCTCTACCGCTTGATCAACGGCAAAGGTGCCATGGCTATGATTTCCTCGGCTTCGTCTTATGATAAACTAGACACCGTTGAAGCCCGGGCTGAAAAATACCGAGCCATCATTGCCGACGGAGCCAGTGTGCTGGAAAGTGATTTTCCCATCGAAGTAGCAAAAGCACTGGAGGAATATACGAAGAAGAAATCTGTGAAAAGTAGGTATGTGAAGATGGCAGGAAGATAAACGATCATTTGTAAAACCCCTACACTCTTTTTTTAAACAAATCACTTAAATATTGTTTTATTTCCACTTTTAATAGAATCATTATTATTATGTTTGTCTAAGGTAAGTATCCCTAACATTTCGAAAGGCATGGAAAAGCGCTCAGAAACGATTGATCCGGACTTCGAGCTCTGCGTTCGATTAGCGGATGGCGATCATGCCTCTTTTTCAGAAATGTATAGCAAGTACAACCATAAAGTATACGGCTTCATCCTCAAGTATATCCATTCACCGGAGCTCACCAAAGATTTAACACAGGAGGTATTTATCAAAATTTGGGAAAATAGAGCACAGTTACACGAGGTAAGATCTCTAAGAGCCTATATTTTTACCATTGCGCGAAACCACACGCTAAATACCTTAAAGAAAATGGCTTCGATCGAAGTTGCCCAAAGTCACCTCTTGACCTTCTTTGATAGCAACCGTGAGATAGTATTAGACGACTTCATCAGTCAGGAATATATGGAGCTACTCGAAATCGTACTCGCCCGGTTGCCAGATCGTACTCGAGAAATTTTCCGTATGTGTCGTCAAGAGGGTAAAAGCTATGATGAAGCAGCCGCTGCCCTTGGTATTTCGCGAAATGCGATTAAAAATCACATGGTTTTTTCGATGAAAGTATTAAGTGATTTTGCTGAAAAAGACCTCCATATTACCTTAAGTCTCCTTTTAGTGGCGCTCTATTATATGGCATTATTCCACCCCTGAATCACTCCTGATTCAATTTTTTCCAAAAAAATTCAAATTTAGCTACCCTTGAGAGCTCTTTTTTTGTCTTGTTATAAAAGGCAAGGAAAAATGGATCAGGGAGCATTCTATAGAAGATTGATCGAAGCCTACAAGAATAAGACGGCGACCGACAAAGAGTTGGAGGTGCTCATGCATTTGCTACGCGAGGGAAAAATAGACGCCTATCTGATTGAATCGATGGAAGAAGATTCCGTTAGCGAAGATCTAGAACCGGCGGTTATTCCTGTACGTCGTCGTTCCTGGATTAGACGTGCGCTCCCCTACGCAGCGGCCTGTATCATTCTGTTAAGCACAATCATTTTAATTTATACCAACGAATCCCCTCCTCAAGAAAATTCGGGAACCATTGCAAGCGTTTCAGATATCCCACCAGGGAAAAACTATGCTACCCTCACCCTGGGGAACGGCACCGTCATCCCCCTAGATCAGACCAATGAAGGCGAAATCGTACGGCAAAGTGGGTTGGTCATTCGTAAAACAGCAGATGCGCGATTGGTCTATGAAACTGCAGCGATGCCGGAAGATGGATTCAATAACATGGCTTCCAATACCATATCCACACCAAAGGGTGGCCAATATCAAGTTGTTTTATCGGACGGAACGAAAGTCTGGTTAAATGCCGCCTCTACACTCCGTTATCCGATTCGGTTCAACGGTTCGGTTCGGCAAGTGGAACTCGTCGGCGAAGGGTATTTCGAGGTATCGGCCGACAAAAACACGCCTTTTATTGTGAATTGTCATCATCAAATCGTTCATGTAACCGGTACCCGGTTCAATATCAATGCTTACCGGGAAGAGCAGTCGGTTAAGACAACCTTATTAGAAGGTAAAGTGACGGTGGTCTCCAACGACGGAAAGACGGCCATCGATTTACGCCCAGGGGAACAGTCGCTCCTTGCCAACGAAAAACTCATCGTCAAACCCGTGGATGCTGAATTAGCGACAGATTGGAAAAACGGAGACTTTATCTTCGACGATGAGGACATTCGTAGTATCATGCGGCGAATTGCTCGGTGGTACGATGTAGACATTGTCTATGCGAAAGACTATTTACCCCAAATGGGATTTTTCGGCCATGTTTCCAGGTCAAAGAATTTATCGGAAGTACTACAAGTACTGGAGCTGACCGGTGCGGTACGCTTCAGGATTGAGGGTAGAACCGTTACGGTTTTACCACCACCCTAGTTACCCTTGTTAGTCAGTTTTAATCTAATCATTAAATTCTTCAACTCAATGAAAACCTAACCAAAGTCCAACACTGACAGGGAATAAAAAACCGGAAATGCGGCTAACATTTCCGGTGGATGTCGGATAATCCCTGAATAGAACTTAAGCAAATCCAGTCATTTATCACCCAAACAGTT
>JBAYRB010000276.1:0-4678 GCA_041676905.1 Spirosomataceae bacterium | reverse complement strand
CCCGTCAATAGGTTGATTTCAACTTCTTTTTCAACTACGGCACCGGCGCCATAGTTAGCTGAGATTGCTTCCAGCTCGCCTTGCGCATTTTTCAATTTGTCAATGATGAGGGCGGCTTTCAATTGATTTCGAACCTTCTCCGTAATTTCTGTACGGAAATCATTCACTTTGACATCCTTTTTATCCGTCTTCCCGGTGACCACAGCAACCACATATTGTTCTTCCGTCTCAAACACATTGGAAACCTTATTTAAGCCGGTTTTAGGAGAAAATGCCCAACGTACGATTTCTCGTCCATCAGTGATTGCATTAACATTAGTCGCTGATTCGAGAATCTTATTGGCTGTGGATACATACAGTTCGTGCTTCTTGGCATTCTCTGTAAAGTCTTGCGCAGTTTTAGATTCTAGGGCAAATTGACTGGCTCTGTTGTAAACTTCATCCCGAGTCGCTTGGCTAGGCAGGATGGTTTTTCCGATGGCTGCCAATCGATAAAGGGTATTTGATTTAGCTTCCGTTACTTTAATAATATGGTAACCGAATTGGCTTTCTACCAAACGGTTGATCAATCCGGTTCCAGGGTGAGAGAAGACTGCGTCTTCAAACGGTTTCACCATCTGGCCATTGTTTTGGAAGTACCCCAGGTCGCCACCTCTTTGGGCTGATCCCTGATCGTCACTACTAGCCAATGCCATAGCTTCAAAGCTAGCGCCCCCGCGGATTTGCTGTAAAATTGATTCTGCGCGTTTTCTGCTCTCTTGTTTAGCGGAATCCGACGGGTTGTCGAAACGAATCAGAATATGACTCGCCCGAGCGGTATAAACAGTATCGGTCTTTGTTCCTCCGTACTTGTATATATAATAGGTATTTCCTTCCCGATACGGGCCGAAAACACCACCCGGAACAAACGTTTTTACCGCTTCTTTCAATTGCTCGCTCATATTCGCATACGACATGTACAGCGGCAACTGAATGTCGGAATTGACACGTACAAATGTTGAGTCATTCGTCGTAGTAGCTAGCTCTTTGGCCAGTGCTTTAATTTCTTCATATAGGGCTGTACTATCTTCTTTCGAAGGAACGATGGGGAAAGTCACGTACTGAATGGTACGTGTATCCACGCCCTTATACTGATTGCTATGCTTCTTTAGGTAGTCACTCAGCATTTTGTCGGTAACCGTTACCGCTGAGTCCGGTACTGAATAATAAGGAACATAAAGAAAGTCAACGATCGATTTAGCGGCTGTTGATTTATATTCCCTTTCAGCTTCAGCCTTGGTGACATAGGTCGATGCCCGCATTAGGTTTTCGAACTTGTCACGAAGACGGTCCAATTTTAACCCCTCCTCAAACTGCACCCAGGAGGCTTGTTGCTCAGGTCCGAGATTATTGAGGTTTTTAAGATATTCGACCACCCCTTCTTTGTTGAAAACTCCGGTTGTAGGATCGGTAAAGGCTTGGTAAATAGCGGGGCTGATATGATCTCCTTGTACCATATCGTACAATTCGTCATCGGTCACTTTCAAGCCGAGTTGTTTGTATTGATCGTCGTAAGCAATTTCGGAAATGTACTGCATCCAAACTTGTTCACGCATTTGGGCGATCTCCATTTCATTGGCTGCCCGACCAATCTGTGCTTCATAATTTCTCCGCACGGCGTCAACTCGTTCCTGGTACTCCCTGTAATCCACTTTCGTGCCTTTGATTTCGCCGATGGTGGTGTTATTGTTCCCGCCAAAGAAAGAACCAGGACCCAAAAGGTCACCTCCCACAATGAAAAATATCAGTGCAACTGCAATGATGGTGACTGCAATCCCTGACTTTTCCCTGATTTTGTTAATTAATGCCATTGTTAGTTTTCAAATTTCGACCCGCAAAATAATAGTATTTCAGACTAGAAAACAAGTGTTGAACGCCTGTGTTTTCGTCAGATATAAAAATCTTATTCCTTGTAAGCAGCTTCGGATCATGTACTTAATACATGTGTTTGAGGTGAAGTCGGTAGAGCAATAAGAAAATTAAGCTGAAGAAAAGGCTTCCTGAGGTGAGAAACATACCGGTTAAACCTCCCAAAACGAAAATTGCTCCTAAGAGTCCAACCACAATTCCGGCTAAGTACAATTTAAAGCCCCGGCGTTGGAGCTGGAACATATAATAGGCGCCAAAAAGAGTTAGCGACTCATATATCAACATAATAATAGCCGAAGTTTGTAGGGTTTTGGCCGTCAATGAGCCGCGGACCGACTCGATAATGGCTTCAGAGGCTTCACGACTCTCTTCGTCTGGAAAGAAGCCCTCCATCATTTGCGTCGCGGAGTCAAAACTTTGGTGATATTGATCGGCTGCCCTCCCCGGACTCCATAACTGATCAGCCTGTCTCCAAAGCCCGTTAAAAGCACTCATGAAAGTTAAAAAGCAAAGTATGGTTAAACTAAGGGGTCTCTTGGGGTGACTTTGTTCGGATTCTGTATAGGACATTAATTTTGTTGATTGAAATCGTAGGATACTTAGTTGGCTACTCGATTCGACTATTTAGGTTTATAACGAAACACCTCGTTTCCATGGAATAAAATCGTCCTGACCGAGTTGTTGGGCTTTGGTCAGAACTTCACCACTGGCGGTTTTAATAACCAGTTCTAATAGGTTTTCCGCATTTTCTGCAATGCTTTGCTCACCTGAAACGACAGGACCACAATCGAAATCGATGACATCGGGCATTCTTTTTGCGAGCGTTGTGTTGGTCGACACCTTCATCACAGGGCAAATGGGGTTTCCAGTGGGTGTGCCCAGTCCCGTTGTAAAGAGTATAATATTGGCACCGGAAGCCGTTTTCCCGGTAGTGGCCTCAACATCATTGCCCGGTGTACAAACCAGATGAAGCCCAGGCACTTCAGCGCGTTCGGTGTAGTTCAATACATCTGCGACATAGGCAGTTCCCCCTTTTTTGGCTGCACCCGCCGATTTGATCGCATCGGTAATCAAGCCATCTTTGATATTACCGGGCGATGGGTTAAAGGCAAATGAAGAGCCCGCTTTCTCCGCTTTACCGGCATATTCACGCATAAGTTTTTCGAACTTGGCGGCTTTTTCTTCCGTGACGCAACGGTTGATCAATTCCTGTTCCACACCATGCAATTCGGGAAACTCGGCCAACAAGGTTTGTCCTCCCATTGACACAACGAGATCACTAAGGTGCCCCAGGACAGGATTTGCTGAAATGCCTGAAAACCCGTCGGAGCCACCGCATTTTAGACCCACAGAAAGTTTGGAAAGCGGTGCAGGATGTCGTTCCTGTTTATTCATTTCTACCAGTCCGCGGAAAGTATCCCGGATCGCATTTGACATTAGGGAATATTCAGTCCCCTGCTGGTGTTCAAATAAATACAAAGGTTTGTTGAATTTAGGATCCCGCTTGAGAATTTCATCTTGAAGGATTTGAGCTTCCGAATTCTGACAACCTAAGCTAAGTACGGTAATCCCAGCTACGTTGGGATGAACCGCGTAAGAAGCAAAAAGGGCACATAAGGTATGCGCATCAAAACGAGTACCTCCGCACCCCCCTTCATGGGTGAGAAACTTGATACCGTCTACATTTTGGAAGACCCGGTCTTTAAAGGTGGGTTTCACAGGTGCTTCGGCCGTGAGGGGTATTTCCGGAATTCCGTTAATCGAACCCGTATTTTGATAGATCTTAACTAATTCGCTTACCTGATCCCGGTAAATCTCCGGTTGCGCATAACCTAGTCCACGCTCGAAAGCATCTTTTAAAATAAGGATATTCCGGTTTTCGCAAAAGACAAGAGGTATTACTAACCAATAATTATAAGTACCTACTCGCCCGTCCGGACGGTGATAGCCATTAAACGTGCGGGACTTCCATTTTTCAACGTCCAAGGGAGTCCAGGAATAAGGTACCCGTTTGGAAGTACTAAAATCTTCCGCATCATGGCGAAGATTAAAAGTGGTTATAGGCTCGCCCCTCTTAATGGGTTGAGTAGCCCTTCCCACTAAGACCCCATACATGTAAACTCCTTCTCCAGGGGCAATATCATGGGTTACAAATTTATGTTTTGCCCCTACTTCATAGGGTAAATAAAAGGATTCGCCTTCCCATTCTACGGTACTACCGGCGGGTAGGGTTCGGAGGGCTACAATAACATTGTCTTTTGCATTAATTTTTAATACCGGTGATCCCATCGTATAATTGATTTTCGCCTGTCCGATAACCTATTTTTTGCGAACAAACTACTATTACTTAAGGTTAAACAAGATTGCGGAGCAAAATTAGACGATTAATTGGAGGAAAGGGAATACATATTAGAAATTTACCATTTGGAGGCGCTTAATATTTGATTAATCTTCATTCGTATGGATGTCAATCTTTTGCGGGATAACCATGTTCACCCCAACTTCCTTACAAATTCTTTGAATATTAAGGTAAAGGTCCGATTGGATAAAGTACATCCGGTCGGGGTGATGGGTATAGGCATTAATCTCGTATAAAGCGTAAAAATCATTCAATTGGGTATGAAAAATAAAGGGTTCGCGGGTGGTATCAATAAAGGGGGTTTTCAAGGCGGCTCTCTTTAAAATTTGATGAACAAAATCTACCTCCAGTTCGTAGATAAAACCCGCTTTTGCATTCACAATCAAACCGTCCTCCTGAGCGGCAGAGCTG
>JBAYRB010000275.1:0-4690 GCA_041676905.1 Spirosomataceae bacterium | reverse complement strand
CATTACCTCCTGCCAACTCGCAAAATGTTGGCAACAAATCCCAACCTGCCACCGGTTCATCCGACTGACTTCCTGGCTTGATACCTGGTCCTTTTACGATAAATGGAACTCGAATACCGCCTTCATACAACGTCCATTTTCCACCTCGAAGGGGGGAATTCCGCATCGGTTTTTCAAAAACATCGGGGTGATCCAGTCGATTACTGACAGGTGGAATGTATTCAACGGCACCATTATCAGCCATGAAAAAAACGTAGGTATTTTCCGAAATACTCAATGAATCCAAGGCATCTAATACCTTTCCAATACTGGCATCCAGATCACGGATCATTCCTGCCCAGGCGGGGTGATCGTGAATTTTACCCTTCTTTTTTTCGACAAACTTTTGGTACGTTTCTGCACGTGTCTCAAAATTGACATGGGTGGCATAATGTGAAATCTGCAGGTAAAAAGGATTTCCTTGTTTTACTTGACGAGCCATGAATCGAACAGAGCGGTTGGTAAGGCTATCCACTTGTTTCGGGTTCTCAATCAAATATTTTTTATTCCACTTATCTTCCCTTTCGTCCACAAAATCGCCGTTCCGATTACCGGTGTCGCCATCACTTTCATCGTAGCCTAATTGTGCGGGAGTGATACCGGCACGAAGATCCCATTTCCCAAAATGTGCCGTTGCATAGGTCGGATCAATGGATTTTAAGACCTCGGGAATCGACGCCACGCGACGACTTTTTTCAGCATAACGCCCTCGAAATTCTTCGTCCCCTTGGCGAAGTGAAGTTTGTCCGAATTGAATGCTCCGTCGGCTGGGGGTACAAATCGGGTCGGGTGCATACCCTCTTGAAAACCGCATTCCCTGACTTGCCATTTTTTCCATGACGGGAGTCTCGTGATAGTCACTTTTTGAATTGGCCAAACGTTGATCCATGAGGGCGGATAAACTTGTCCACCCCAGATCATCGGTAAGAATCAAAATAATATTGGGTCGGGTATTCTGTTGAGCACGGAGTCCGGTAACTGAAAATAGTCCCATAATGAGACACGCAGCCCCTACTATTCCAAAGTGATGTATTCTTCGCATAATGTGTATTTAAAAGGTTACCCCTGAGAGGGTCTTTTCATGGTTTGGGTGAGAATTCCGGATTGTACTTACCTCGCTCGCGAAAACCCTCAAATAGGCGCATAGCACCAAAACGTGGGTAACTATCGAATACCTCCCCTCCGCCAACAATTCTCGGATCTGCTTGCTCTGTCAATTGCTGGATAAGCTCCCTTTTCAATTCATCTTTGACCTCCTTCATTTTAGGTGAAGAAGCTAGATTTTTCAAACAGTAGGGATCGTTTTTTATATCGTACAGCTCCTCTGCTCCTCTTTTTTGAAATGCTAATTGAAATAGATATTGATATCGGTTTTGATGCTCGATCATGAAAGTTTTCGACGGAGAGCTGTCAATATCTTCGTAACCTTCCACCACGGGGCGGGCTTCACTATTGGTTTGAGTTTGAAGATTATTTTGCGGTGGTGGGTCACCTACTGGCCAGCGGTCGGGATAAAGGTTAAGAATATAGAGGTAGTCTGCGGTACGAATGGCTCGAGCTGGGTAGCCCACATTCGATGGACGGGCATGCGTATGACGCTCGCGTCCTGTGAGAATAAAATTTCGATCGGATTTCGAATTTTCGGAACTCCACTCTTTCAAAATCGGCCAGAGGGATCGGCCTACTATCCCCTCGTGCAAAGGTGCACTACCCGCTTCAAGGAAAGTAGGACATAAGTCGATAAGACTGACCAAGTTATCGACGATTCTACCCGGGTTTTCAACGCCAGGACCACATATTGCCAGCGGAACATGAATTCCAAACTCATGTAGATTGGCTTTGGCGTGAGGGAAAGCCATCCCGTTATCGGCGGTCACAACAATAATCGTGTTATCTAGTTCGCCGAGTTCATCCAATAACTCAATCATTTGCCCGAGCTGGAAATCGAACCATTCGATTTCCAGTGCATAGTCGAGCAAATCTTTTCGTATTTCATCAGTACGAGGTAAAAAATCAGGGATTTCGGTATCTGAAATCGTAAAACCGGCTCTCTTTCCCGACCCCATTTCGTAGACGCGATGCGGCTCATGCCCCCCGTACCAAAAAAAGAACGGTTGACCCGACGGCCGCTGCGATAGGAATTCTTTGAAGTTGGCGGCATAATCGGTGCGATGAATGCCTTCGGTGGGTCGGACTTCTAATTGGTGCCGATTATATGCCGGACCCACAGGATTTCGCGACCAGCCTGCATCTTCAAAATTACCCGGCCCCCAAGGTTTTCCCGTATAGCCCAGAAAATACCCGACTCTTTCCAAGCCATCGGTAAATACAGGAAATTTCTTTGGAAAGTAACTGGAATGCGTACCCGCTTCTTCGAGTTGCCAGATCGGTCGACCGGTTAAAAGAGCTGCTCTCGATGGACTACATTGGGGTGCAGCCACAAATGCATTTAAAAACAAAACTCCTTTTTTAGCAACCGCATCAAAATGAGGCGTACGGAACGTATTACTACCTAAGGCCGAGAAATGAGGAAAAGACTGATCGTCTGCAATCGCAAATAAAATATTGGGGCGGCGTGGGACCTGCGCCTTCATTTTTTTTACATCGTCAAAAATGATCTCCGAAACTAAAGCAGCTCCAACGATGATTACTCCGATGATGATTCTTTTCACTATCATAACACTCGTGTTTCTCTACCCTGCTTTAAGGCAATGGCTTTTACAATAAGGTTAGCTGTACTCTTACTTGGGTCAAAGGATTCAGTATATTTAAATTATTAATCTCCTTAAAATTATTTTACTTCCACACTCCTACTGGAAAAAAATACGTTTCTATCGTTGGAATGGACTTTCAAATCTGCTTCGTCATTTGTATCGAGAACAGCTTCTATTTCCCATTCCCCTACCTGCACGACAATCCTGCCATTTTCATCAATTCGATGTTCGAGAGGATGGGCAAGCTGCCCGGTCCTGGTAATTTGTATCACTGAAAGGAAACGTGCTCTGCGATCTTTGCCCTGCGTTTTTACACTTAAATGCCATTGATCATCTTTATAAACTTTCCCGTTTCGACTGCGATAACTCACCGCCGGTACTTCAAACTTATTGGTAAGCGTCCAGGTAACCGGCATACTACTCCATAATTTCCCGGCACCTTTTCCTGTATCTACGGTTGAAATAAACATTGCTGTAGTGGTGTCGACGGTCATATTTTCGAGACTATGAATCAACCATGTCCACTCCGAAGGTTGAGCAGCTTCTAGTTCGTCGTAGATCACCAAAACACCGGGTTTTAACAAGGCCATCCGTCTATAAAATCGGGTTAGACCTGCATCCCATTTTTTTTGCTTGCTTCTGTAAGCGTTGGACGCATCACCCATTAGATAGGCCATTTCTGCATGCTGGTAGAATGTCTGGAATTGCCCCCCTGCATCAACACTATAGGGCTGTCCTTCTCCGTTAATCAAAATCCCATTATGGCCTTTGGTATGCATACTCCACCCGATACGGTGAGGATCGTTCATTGCAACTTTATAACCCGTTCTGAAGAACAATCTTTCCCCATCGAGGATCACATTAAAGGTGTTTTGATCGGCATGTGCATGTCCATAGGCGCCAAAAGGACTCGCCCGCATCGAGACAAAGATATTGTTCCGCGGATCGGCAACATGGGTATGCATCGAAGCAATACCAGCCTCTTGAAATACTTTTACCATTGAAAATTTCAGTCCCTCAGTAGAAAGGGCACTATCGTCGCACCGGAGGAGGCGAAACCATCTTAACACGGGTTCTTCGGCTAAGTTAGGTTGTTGTAGTTCCTCTATTTTTTGGTAGTACCACGTAAACCTGGCGTCATTCAATAAATTTTCCATGGCTTTCGCATAGGCTGCATAAGCTTTGGGGGGTTGACGTAGTTCTTCGGTATTATCCCCAAAACCATCAGGTGCTGAACCAGGTGGCACTTGGTAAATGAGCCAGTCGGCTGTATTTCTATACCAGGGATGCGAATTGAAAAAGTCAAAGCCGGTGTAAGTTTTGATCTTGTCCGGTATTTCCACCAGCATATCCATATTCATGGTAAAATAGGATGCCCCTTCAGCCCAACCACCGCTGGGTCCAGCTAGGACGGGGGTTCTTCCCATGAAAAGTTCGTAGGCATAAGTCAGCCAATTCGCCGCCCGGGGGTTATGATGAAATAAGGCTAAACCGGTTTTAAAAAACTCATTCAAGAGCAGCTGCCACACATGACCGCTCAACACCTTCGATTCTATATTGTTGACCCACTGCTGATAAAAGCGCTCGGCCCTATAACTAGCCCCATCACGTAAGCTTTTTTGCTGTTCGGGATTTAAGTTATCATAGAAGGTGTCCAATACGAGTGCCATAACTAACATACAAGCGCCGTCTGTAAAATCTACTTGAGCGGATGGCCCGTCGGGGTCCCATTTGCTCACTGCCAAGGCTGCCTGCAAGGCTTTAGTTTTATACTGGGGATTTCCGGTAAGTAAATAAGCTTGACATAGGACAACCACCGCCTCGTGAATCTGATGCCCTTTCCTGACTAGGGCATCCTTTATTCGTCTTTCTTTCTGTAATTCAGTAAGATTAGCCGGTCCTTCCCCGTCGTCGCCAGGCTCTTGAACGAGGTCGGT
>JBAYRB010000274.1:0-4706 GCA_041676905.1 Spirosomataceae bacterium | reverse complement strand
CGATTTCCTGCCGCTCCATTCTTGGCATCGGGGTGCTTTTCATCATCCAAAATTTGGTATTCCGGACCAAAGCCAGAGTTTTTGTCGGGCAGTTCTTCGATAAAATATTTAATACCGCTATTGGCCCCTTCGGTGAGTTTAAATTCAAACTTAAAGTCAAAAACAGGACCGAATTTTTCACGGGTAATGAGATCTCCACCTCCCTTGCTATCCTCCGTTTTCTTTGCGATGGTGATGGTCCCGTCTTTTACTCCCCAACGGCCACCGGTTATCCCATTTTGTTTGTATATGCGCCATTGCGAAGCATCCTTTCCATCAAAGAGTAGTTTAAAGCCTTGTTGCTGCTCTTCTTTACTGAGCGTATTGGGAATGAGATTGACGACATGGATTTGTTTCTCTACAGGCTTGGGTTGAAGGTCGGTGGTTTTGATACGGATATTTCTCCACATCACCTGGGTCCCCTCCAATTCGGGTTTATTGATCGAATGGACCTGCAAACAGATAAATCCTTTTGCCGTCATATCATCGATCAAATGAGCGGTCTGTACCCCGTTTACGAAGGTACGAATGGTATTTCCGATCGCTTCGATACGATAATGGTTCCAGTCATTGCGCTTAAACGCTTTACGGCCTTCGGGATTTGCGTCTAAGGGGTAGAGCCATCCTCTTCGGGCCTCATCGTAGATGCCTCCCGACCAAGCCCGATCCGACGGGTCGATTTCACATTGGTAGCCATGTACCCGACCATCCCGATATTCGGGTTTGGACAAACTACGGAACTGTATTCCCGAGTTCAGCTTGTCGTCCACTTTCACCTCACATTCGAAAATAAAATCTCCATATTCTTGTTCGGTAGTCAAAAAGGAGTTAGGGGTATTTGCCACGGAGGTACCGACGATCGTACCGTTTACGACTTCGTACTTAGCTTTTCCGTTGAGTTGTTTCCATCCGGTCAGGTCCTTCCCGTTAAATAGAGACACCCAGCCTTTCTCTTTTTTCTGGGCTGCAACAAAGGAGGCAGAGGATAGTAAAAATACGGCTGCTAAAAAAGCGCCAATGAATTGTTTGTATTTATTCGACATAGTTTAATAGCGTTTTGATTAAAAACGAAATTTATAGGGTTTTACCCCTAAACTTCAACTCCCTTTTCTTCAAGTAAATACGTGAAATTAATTAAAACGGATCTATTCCCCTCCAACTTATTTCCTTTCTAGCTCGATATTAATCTTAGTAACGCCCATTTTCCACACAAAATTTTCAGTTGGAATTTGTAAGTTTGGAGTTTAACCATTGACAAATTAACCACAATGAAAAAACTTGCTCTACTCATACTTTTACTCATTCCGGTAGTACCGAATTGGGGCCAATCGGTCATGACGCCTGAATTGCTTTGGAAACTGGGAAGGGTTTCGGCAAATGGACTCACACCCGATGGCCAATCCGTCATTTATACGGTCGCTACTCCCGATGTGAGTGAGAACAAAATCCACCGCAAACATTATGTTATTCCTATTTTGGGAGGCTCTGCCCGAGAAATAAATTCCCCGTCTGATCTACTACCCGACCCTAAAATCTCACCGGACGGGCGTTATCAACTCAGTCATCGTGCCGTGGCTATCCATAAAGTGACTGGCAAGGACCGCTATCCGGATCTGCCCCTATCCCATGGTTACGTTTACACTTCCTTAAATTACAGGCATTGGGATACCTGGCGTGACGGCACCTACGATCATGTATTTCTTTCTGCATTGGTCAATGGAAAGCCCGAAGAAGGTAAAGACCTGATGGAGGGTGAACCTTACGATTGCCCTCAAAGACCTTTCGGCGGCGATGAAGATTATATCTGGAGCCCTGATAGTAAAAAAGTCATCTACGTTACCAAGAAGAAAGCGGGCACAGACTATACCATAAGTACCAATACGGATCTCTATGAATATGATATCGAAACCGGTAAAACAATAAACCTAACTGAAGACAATCTAGGTTATGATGTGTCACCGGCCTTCAGTAAACAAGGCACTTTAGCCTGGTTACAAATGAAAAGAGATGGCTATGAATCCGACAAACAGGACATAGTCGTACGGGCTAACGGTGTAAAAGTAAATTTAACCGGTCATCGTGACGATATTCATGTGATGAGTTTTGTGTGGGCTGACGACGGTCAATTCCTATATTTTATTGCTCCCACCCAAGGCACCCTACAGTTATTTGAGGTTAAGAATATCGGAAATACGCGTATGGTGCCTCCGATTCGGCAGATAACCAGGGGCGATTTTGACGTAAATGGCATAGTAGGTCAATCAAGGAACAAGTTAATCGTTTCGCGCGCCGATATGAATCATCCGGTAGAACTATTTTCTGTCGATATAACCTCGGGGAAAATGGAACAAATTACGCGGGTGAATAGCCAAACGCTGGATCCATTGAAGAAGGTGAAGACGGAACGTATTTTTGTTACCACCACCGATCAAAAAAAGATGCTTACCTGGGTCATATACCCTCCCGATTTTGATCCCTCCAAAAAATATCCTACCTTATTGTATTGTCAAGGGGGGCCTCAGTCGCCTTTGACGCAGTTTTACTCTTTTCGCTGGAACTTCCAGCTAATTGCTTCACAGGGGTACATCATTGTAGCACCCAATCGGCGGGGAATGCCTGGACACGGCACCGCATGGAATGAACAAGTGAGTAAGGATTGGGGTGGACAAGTAATCGATGATTATTTAAGTGCAATTGATCACGTTTCGCGTGAACCTTTTGTAGACAAAAATCGATTAGGATGTATAGGAGCGAGCTTCGGAGGTTATTCGGTTTTCGCGTTAGCAGCTGTCCACAATAAACGATTTAAATCCTTTATTTCCCACGACGGTGTCTTTGACTTCCGCAGTATGTATGGAACCACCGATGAAATGTTTTTTGAAAACTGGGAAAAAGGTGGCGCCTACTGGGAAAAAGACAATGAAGTAGCCCAACGTTCCTTCAGTCAGTCGCCTAGTAATTTTGTTGAAAAGTGGGATACGCCCATTTATATTATACAAGGCGGAAAGGATTATCGAGTACCCATAGAGCAAGGTTTACAAGCCTTTCAAGCAGCACAATTGCGGGGTATTAAGAGTAAACTTTTGTATTTACCTGAAGAAAACCATTGGGTTCTAACCGGCCAAAATGCCTTGCTCTGGCACCGCGAGTTCTTTAATTGGCTGGATGAGACCTTAAAATAATTCCCCACCTGCAAACCAACTATTGATAGGAAAATTCTGTATTTTTTACCTGAAAAACGCGATCAATATCCACAAGAAAAGAAATAGTTTTTTAGTCATTTAAAATAAACTCTTGATTTAACACCACATTCTAACTCATGAAAATAAAAGCTACGTATCTATTAGCCCTTGTGGGTGGGGTATTTCTCCTCGGATGTCAGGCAGAATCCGCCTCCGACTCACCACAGGTATTAATTAATGGGGATGATTTTCGACGACATGTTTCCGTTTTAGCTCACGATTCCCTGCAAGGGAGAATGCCGTTTACCGATGGTGAAACAAAAACCATCACCTACTTAGCCGATGAATTTGCCAAACTAGGCCTTCAGCCTGGTAATGGGGATAGTTTTTATCAAGAAGTTCCACTGGTCGAAATAAATTCAAAACCCCTGGGGAACTTACAAATTCGTGGGAAAGGCAAATCCCTTTCCCTGGAATATCTGGAAGAGTTTGTGATCAACTCGCGTCGACTAAATGAACGGATATCTCTACAAAATTCTGAGCTCATTTTCGCCGGTTATGGTATTGTTGCTCCGGAATTTGGGTGGAACGATTACGAGGATCTGGATGTGAAGGGCAAAACGGTGGTCGTAATGGTCAATGATCCCGGCTTTGCCGACAGCACATTGTTCCGAGGCAAGCATATGACCTACTATGGCCGATGGACTTATAAATTTGAAGAAGCTTCCCGTCAAGGTGCTGCAGGCGTTCTGATCATTCACGATACCGCACCGGCTAGCTATGGATGGAACGTTGTTAGAAGTATCTGGTCAGGTCCAAAATTAACCTTAGAAAGGGGTGAAGCTGAAGCAACGACCTTAGTGGAAGGCTGGATTTCGATGGACGCAGCTAAGAAGCTTTTTGAAGCAGCAGGAGAATCGATTGACCTTCTCGACAAAGCTAAGGAACAAGATTTCAAACCGGTACCCTTGGGTTTAAGTGCCTCCATATCGGTAACGAACAGTATTAAAAAATCGGTTTCGCATAATGTATTAGCGCTTTGGCCTGGTTCGGAACGTGCCGATGAATATGTCGTTTATATGGCTCACTGGGACCATCTCGGCGTAGGTGAGCCTGTAGACGGGGATTCCATATTCAATGGCGCGGTAGATAATGCGACGGGAGTTGCCGCTATTCTTGAAATTGCGAAAGCGTTTACGCAATCCTCCTCGCGACCCGCCCGTTCCATTCTGTTTCTCGCTGTCACTGCTGAAGAGCAAGGATTGCTAGGATCGGCCTATTACGCAGCCAATCCAGTTTATCCACCAGCCAAAACGGTAGCAGCGATCAATATCGATGCACTTGCACCGTTTGGGAGAACGAAAGATATCATCATAGTCGGTAAAGGACAATCCGAATTGGATGAATACGTTGAAGCAGCCGCGAAAAAACAAGGACGCTATCTCAAAGGCGAGAAGAACCCCTCCGGTGGGACGTATTACCGCT
>JBAYRB010000273.1:0-4728 GCA_041676905.1 Spirosomataceae bacterium | reverse complement strand
TGAAGAAATTGCTTACCGGAATACTCGCTTTCGCAGTAATGGTTGCATTGAGCCAATGTGCACTTAACAAATCCGTCCAGGAAGCCAAAGCCTTAGGCAATTGCAAATTCAGACTTTCCTCCGTCGACAGCGTATATCTTTCTGGAATCGATATTCGAGAATTTAAGGAAATCCGAAACTTTAAAGACCTAGATATTACTCGTTTTCCAAGCTTAGGGCTTGGCCTCATGCGGAAAAATATACCACTTGATCTACGTCTCAAATTGGAGGCTACCAACCCGACGACACGGATGGCCGGGGTAGAACAAATGGAATACAAAATTCTTCTGGGTGAAAAGGAAATATTTACAGGGCTTCACAATCAAAGGGTCTCTGTTCCTCCAGGCACAGGTCGAACCCTCATTCCGTTCCACCTAAGTACAAATGCTTATGATGTAGTGATGGATACACAAACACGCGACGAATTCATAAATCTACTGACGGCACTTACGAGTAACAAGTCTACGAAAGCCACTAAGCTGACCATTAAAATCAAACCTACAATCGCATTCGGAAGTAAGCAAGTGAACTACCCCGGCTACATTACTTTTGAACAGAATGTAACCGCCGAGACGTTGATGAATAACCTCTGACCCTCAATGAAGCTTTTCGTAGTTCCCACTCCCATAGGTAATTTAGAGGACATTACATTACGGGCGATACGCATCTTAAAAGAAGTTGATTTGATCCTGGCGGAAGACACACGCACCTCGGGGCATTTACTTCGTCATTTAGAAATCTCTAAACCCATGCAAAGCTTTCATATTCATAATGAGCATCAAACCCTTGCTAAATTAATGGAGCGCTTGCATCAGGGAGAAACGATGGCACTCATCACCGACGCTGGCACCCCAGGTATTTCCGACCCCGGATATCTGCTTATTCGAGAGTGTCTCCGTAATCAAATAGAAGTGGAATGCCTACCTGGGCCTACCGCCTTTGTACCGGCTTTGGTTAATTCAGGTCTTCCGACTGATCGCTTTGTTTTCGAAGGATTCTTGCCTCATAAAAAAGGACGGCAAACCCGACTGGAGTCCTTGCGAAATGAAAACCGAACAATGATTTTTTACGAATCACCCCACCGATTGCTTAAATCATTACAACAATTCACTGAATATTTCGGTGCCGATCGCCCCGCATCGGTTTCCAGGGAGTTGACAAAAGTTTTCGAAGAAACCGTTAGAGGAAGTTTACAGGAAATTATTACTTATTTTGCCAATAAAACAATCAAAGGGGAAATAGTAATTGTGATTGCCGGTGAGTCTAAATAAAATATCTTCGCTTCTTACTTTTTTATTCATTGTCGGATTAAAAGGAATTCAAAGCTACGGTCAGCTTCCTGATAGTACTACCCAGGTAAGTCTGATTACCGTTGGCCCAGGAGAGGACCTCTATTCGAGCTTTGGCCATAGCCTGTTCTGGTTTGAAGACCCAGGCAAAGGGCTGGATGCTTCTTACAACTATGGTAGTTTCGATTTCGATACCGAGAATTTTTATATCAAATTTCTGAGTGGTACCCTGCCCTATAAACTGGAAAAAATTCCCCTTGCTCCGCAATTCAATTATTGGGTAAGAAAAAATCGTTCGGTTACCCAACAAGTTCTGCAGCTTACGACAGCCCAAAAGCAAAAGCTTTACAGTCTGTTGGAGGAAAATTACAAACCGGAAAAGAGAACCTACCATTACCGTTTTTTTTATGACAATTGCGCGACACGCCTCCAAGATATGTTACTGGCCGCCTGTGGAAGTGAAATCAAATACGATGGATACACCCATGAGACCTTGAGTTTTAGAGAATGGATCGACCGTTACGCGCACCAACAAAAACCCTGGGCTGATTTTGGCATGGACCTCGCGATCGGAAAACCGGCGGATAAACTGGCTACCCCGATGCAAGCGACCTTCCTACCCGACAACTTGCAGGCCGCTTTCGCAGACGCAAAAATTACGATCGACGGAAAAGATCAACCCCTGGTAGCAGCTACTTACGAACTATATACCGCAACACCACGGCCACCACAGGGTATGTTTACCCCCCAAACCGTTTTCTGGATCTTGGCAGTTTTGACCGCACTCTTTACCTGGTGGCAAATGCGTCAAAATAAAATTTCGTTTACCTACGATAAAATATTATTCAACTTGACGGCCATTGCGGGTACCATCCTGCTTTTGCTATGGTTTGGCACCAACCATGAAGACACTAAGTGGAATTGGGACGTTCTCTGGGCAAGTCCTTTGTTATTCCTTATTGCTAAAGACTTGTCACCTCGAAGGAAAAACACGAGAATTTCGATATTACTAATACTCTATACCATACTTCTCCTTCTCGGAACCGTCAACCTTGATAAACACAACCAGGTTCTCATTCCGATTCTGCTAACTTTAGTGATCAGAATTTATTACATTAACACACGTTTGCCTAAAATCCCGAAATCATGAACCTAGAAGTTATTACGCAACAAGTTACCGAAGTCGTTCGCAACGCTTCTTCGTTCATTCAACAAGAAGCCAAACTATTCGCTTCCGACAAAATAGAATACAAGGAATTCAACAATGTCGTCTCCTATGTCGATAAGGAAGCCGAAAAAATGCTAGTACAGGGGTTGCGTAACATCGTTCCCGAAGCTGGATTTATTACAGAGGAAGGGACTACGGGCGAACCGGGGGATCAAAATGCTTTGAATTGGATCATTGACCCCTTGGATGGTACGACAAACTTTATCCATCGCATACCTGTTTATTGTGTAAGCGTCGGACTGGCCAGTGGGAAAGTGCCCCTAGTAGGCGTGATCCATGAACCCAATTTGGACGAATTGTTTTATGCCTGGAAAGGCGGAGGAGCTTGGTGTAATGGTAAAAAGATCAAAGTATCCGATGTTTCCCGCTTAAGCGAAAGTTTACTGGCCACAGGGTTCCCCTACTATCGCTTTGAAAAACATAAACAGTACATGGATATCCTGGAAACGCTTATGCAGAAAACCCATGGAATCCGTCGATTAGGAGCAGCAGCCGTCGACCTGGCATACGTAGCTGCCGGTCGGTTTGAAGGGTTTTATGAGTACGATCTCCACCCCTGGGACATGGCTGCCGGGGTTTTACTGGTACAAGAAGCGGGTGGGAAAGTAACCGATTTTGACGGGGAGGACAATTATTTATTTGGTGGCAATATCGTAGCCTGCGCAGCCCCCCATCAAGAATTATTAGACGTCATTAAAAGTCATTTTTAAATGGTTCATATGAACCATTCCAACCGATTTTTTAGTAAGTTGGCCTACGCGTCGCCTTTACTTTTGCGATCACCAACCAAGCACCCTAACTTTCACATCAAACTAGTTATCTACGTTCAACATGGACCTTGAAAAACTCAAATACCCTATTGGCAGATTCGAGCGGAAAGAATCGTACACACCCGGTGAAACCAAAACCCATATCCAAGTCATCAGTGCAATTCCTTCCAAATTTATAAACTTGCTGAACGCTTGGTCGGAAAGCCAACTCGACACCTCTTATCGCCCGGGAAGTTGGACCGTCCGACAACTGGTTCACCACGTAGCCGACAGTCACTTAAATTTTTACATCCGATTTCGACTCGCCATTACCGAAGAAAATCCCACCGTCAAACCATTTGATGAAAATCGCTGGGCTGAATTACCCGACGCCAAATCCGGTCCGGTTGAACTTTCGTTACAACTACTAAAATTCACCCACTATCGAATGGTTCTCTTTCTCAATTCATTATCGGATAAGGACTTTGAAAGAACGTTTTACAATCCGGAATCAGCTTTAACTTTACGCCTAGACAGTGCGATCGCTTACTGTGCCTGGCATGGAGAACACCATTACCAGCAAGCCTACCAGCTCGCTGTACGGAATGGTTGGTGATTACTCACACCTAACGAAAATCCCCTATGTACAAAAAAGTGCTCAGGATAATTGGTATCGCTGCGGGGATATTTGCCTTGATCATGGCATCGGTCGTCTTTTGGGTGTATCGAAACCAAGAGAAACTCATTCATCAAATAACAGAAGCCGTCAGTGGCTCCCTAAACGGAGAATTGGAAATTGGAGAATTCCACTTTACCCCTTTGGGCAGACATTTCGGTTTGACCTTCAATTTATCCGACATTTCATTAAGAGACTCGCTCTACCAAGAGAACAGGCAACCAGTCCTTTCCTTGAAAAAGTTAAATGTAACCTTCGGATGGCAAAGCCTGTTACTTTTTAATGTCAACGTAAAAAACATTCACTTCCAACAGGGTAAGGTATTCCTTTATCACCGGCGGGACGGTTATACTAATCTTTCCGTATTTGGAAAAAAAGAACCCGAACAAAAGAGTACTTCTTCTTCCCCGCTCAGCAAAATCAAATCCATATCATTGGATGAGGTCGATTTTATCTACGCTGACTCCCTCAAGGAAAAATTCTATGAAGCTCAATTATTTCGGTTCACGGGCAATTTAAAGACCTTTCCGGAAGGTTGGGAAATAGCAATGCGGGGACCTGTACATGTGACGCAGTTGATGTTTAATTCGGCAAAAGGGGCGTTTCTTAAAAATAAGGATATTCACCTGAGTGGCAGTATTCGTTTTAACAAGCTTCACCAAGAACTCGCGATTGTGCCGGGCACAGCGATTCAGCTGGCAGGAGGCGAACAAATCAACCTGTCAGGATCGATAGGTACCGGTGGTA
>JBAYRB010000272.1:0-4735 GCA_041676905.1 Spirosomataceae bacterium | reverse complement strand
GAGCTAAAATCCTGGCTTGAGGCAAATAACCTCTATGTATTCTGTATCAATGGTTTCCCCTATGGTAATTTTCACCAATCGGTGGTCAAGGATTATGTTCATGCACCGGATTGGACGACTTCTGATCGATTAGAATACACCAAACGTCTGTTTCGGATTTTAGTGGAACTGCTTCCCGACAATCTGACCGGAGCCGTATCAACTCCCCCGCTTTCGTATCGTCATTGGTGGCGTTCACCTGAAGATCTATCCTATGCAAGAACAAAGGCCACGACTCAAATCTTGGATCTGGTCGGGTTCTTAATTGAATTGGAGGAAAAAACGGGTAGAACCCTGCATGTGGATATAGAACCGGAACCGGATGGAATTCTTAGCAATGGTAAAGATTTCTTTGCTTGGTATACACAGCAATTACTCCCCGAATGCATCGAATATTTAAAAAAAGTGAAAGGTTATTCGACTGACATAGCAAAATCTGCCCTCTTCAAACATGTTCGTCTTTGTTACGATGTATGTCATTTTGCTGTGAGTTTTGAATCCCCAGCGTGGGTGCAGGATCAGCTGTTAAAAACGGGTATACAGGTGGGCAGGCTTCAATTGAGTTCGGCCTTAAAAGTGGATTTGACGCAGGATAAAAAAGAGAAATTAGCCCTATTAGCGAGGCAGTTTAATGAACCCGTTTATTTGCACCAGGTGGTAGCTCGTACCGAAGACGGCCAATTTATACACTACCCGGATCTCGATGATGCCCTGGCTGATGCTGATTCGCCTACAATAGAATGGAGGGTGCACTTCCATGTGCCTCTTTTCATGGAACATTATGGACTTCTAGGGTCTACCCAATCACAAACGCAGCAAGTATTAGCCCTTCAAAAACAGAACCCCATTACAACGTATATGGAGGTGGAAACTTATACCTGGTCTGTTCTGCCCGAAGCCTTGCAACGTTCCATACCCGATGCGATTAGCAGGGAATTAAACTGGGTAAAACAACAATTGGAAATTTAGAATTATGAAGAAGACTGTTGTCATAGATATTGTTGGTTTGAGCGCTAACCTTATTGGAGAATATACCCCCTTTTTAAAAAACTATGTCACCAAACGGGTTATCACCCCGATTAAACCCGCAACCCCCGCTGTAACCACCTCAGCACAAAGTTGTTACATAACGGGGAAATGGCCGTCCGAACATGGTATCGTAGGAAATGGTTGGTATGACCGAGAGGACGCCGAGATTAAATTTTGGAAACAGTCAAATCACCTGGTTCGTGCCGAGAAAATTTGGGATGCCGCTCGAAAAATAAATCCAAATTTTACCGTTTCGAAAATGTTTTGGTGGTACAATATGTATTCTAGCGCCGACTATTCGGTAACTCCCCGACCACAGTACCATGCCGACGGTGTCAAACAACCCGACTGTTATGCGCATCCTGCTTCTCTTCGTGATGAACTGCAAAAGGAATTAGGGCAGTTTCCATTATTCAATTTTTGGGGTCCGAATGCAAATATTAAGTCTTCCAAGTGGATTGCTGATGCTTCGATCAAGGTCGATCAAAAATACGATCCTACATTAACCTTGATTTATTTACCCCACCTGGATTATTGTTTACAAAAATTTGGTCCCGACTTTTCAAAGATCAATAAAGAATTGACGGAAATCGATGCGCTCGTCAAACAACTTGTCGAACATTACGAAAAGAAGGACGCAACCATCATTCTCTTGTCAGAATACGGCATTAATCCCGTTTCAAATCCCATTCATATCAACCGACTCTTCCGGGAGCAAAATTGGATCGCTGTTAGAAATGAGCGTTGGTACGAGTTGCTGGATGCTGGCGCATCGGAGGTATTTGCTGTTTCCGATCATCAGATTGCCCATGTTTACGTCAAGAATCCGACGAACCTTAAAAAGGTGAAGGAACTACTTCAAAAAACACCGGGTATAGCCAAGGTTTTGGATAAAACGGAACAAAAAGATTTCCATATTGATCATGAGCGGTCAGGTGATTTGGTGGTCATCGCCGAAGACGAAAGCTGGTTCACGTACTATTACTGGCTCGATGATGCTAAAGCCCCGGACTATGCACATATGGTGGACATCCATCGTAAGCCAGGTTATGATCCAGTAGAAATGTTCATGGATCCTTCGAACCCCTTTATCAAGCTCCGTGCCGGCTATAAATTGGTACGAAAAAAGCTAGGATTTAGGTACCGACTGGATGTAATTCCGCTGGATGCACGACTTGTCAAAGGTTCCCATGGATCGCCTTTGATTCCAGCAATTTATTACCCTGTTTGCATTACCCCTCACTCCCTAGGAAAGGAAAAATTGGAAGCTGTGGAGATCTATAATGTGATTTGGTCGGCATTGACAGGGGAGTAGGGAGCATAGCTTAAAATCAAAAACAATGTCGAACCTAGGGAGCGACATTGATTTCGATTTGATTTTAAATTTTTCTTTTGAATGGAATGAATTCTCAAACGGCCTTCCCTTGAAGATATTTTGGAAGCGATCAAAGAACCTTAACTGCAGATTAACATCTCCTAATAAACCTACATTGATCCCAAAATCTGCTGATTATTTCCAATCGAATGGAAAGTAGATAGTAACAAAGAATTCAAAAAGTTTGTGGACCCAATGAATCCTAATACGAATCTAATCAAATTGTAGGCGACATACTTTCCGAAAAGATTCGAGGCAATATTATATGCTTTTTATGGTAAATTTTTTACCCTATGACAAAATATTTGAAAGCATTTATCGAAAAGTTAATTCGCCTTTTATCCGTTTTTCCCTTCCAAGGCTAGAACGGGAGGTATTGGCTGTAATTTCCAAAAGGATGAGGCATTCTAATTCGACCTAAGCCTGATAATTGGATGCATGCTTCCGTTGCGTTTTTTCGCGGCATAGGAAATTTCCAAAATACCTTAAGAGCTGGTGATCACCTCCTCTTCGAACAGTGACGATCTTGCTAATTGACAATGGTACGAAAGGTCAAATTAATGCGGGGTTGAAGGACACGTTTCGACGGGGGGAGACGATGTTTCCAAAAAATTTGCGTGAGCCCTTTCATGACCAAAAGGCTACCATGTTCGAGAAAGATTTCTACCTTTTGGGGAATGTTTTTGTGTTTGAAAACAAATTTTCGTTCAGCTCCAAAACTCAAGGATGCAATTGCTCCTTCCTTTTTAAGATCGGGTTCGTCGTCACTGTGCCAGCCCATGCCTTCATTCCCCGAATGATACAAATTCAATAAACAGGAATTAAAACTTTCACCGGTAACTTTTTCGACCTTACTTTTTAGCGTCTGCAATACCGAAGTCCAAGGAAGTGCAATTTTCGTGGTATTCGAATAGCGGTAGTGAAAGGGTTCATCACCATACCAGGCGACTTTCCGTTGCGTAACAATTCGCCTACCGAAAATTACTGTTTCATCCTGTTGCCAGGCAATTAGTTCCTGCAATGAATTCAAATAGGAGTCGGCTTGGGTTTGCGTAAATATTTTACCCCAGTAATGGACAACCCCATCAAAGGGTAGAAGATTTTGGGAAATGTCGTTTGCGTCGTTTAAAATTTGCATAAAGACTGAATAATAGGCTAAATCCTTTTTCTCTCAAAATGAGAAGGAGGCCGAATGGTTACTTTAATCGTTCCAATTTGCCTTTACGTTTCACCAAATTCTTATAATCCCACTGAATATCACGAGATTTTTTTAACCATCGTTTCAAGTCGTCGATGTCTACATCCGTGGCATTAGTGAAATATACAGAAGCGTCCTTAAATTTCTTGCCGATCACATTCAAGGCTGGTTCTTCAAAATCCGCCCCACTCCAAAACATCAGCCGAATTCCTTTTTTTTCTTTGCTGTAGCCTGCTATAGGGTTGCCCTCCAGGAACCAAACAGGATGACCGTGCCACAACTTGTTTTCCGCTTCGGTTAATTCCGTACTAATCTCCTGGGCAAGTAAGTCGCAAATCCCTTGGTCTTCGGCACTTTGCGCCGCATTGTACACAAGTACTTTTTTAGAAATCATGTTACGCATAAATGTTTCCTTTGGTTGTACGAATGATCAAATCACTATTAAGTGTGAAAAACGATTTTTCAATTTATCATTAAAAATTCGCCTTAAATCGACTAGTTATGTTGGTGGTGTCAGTTCTCAATTGCAAGAATGGTTTTTAGGTTTACTCGTTTTTGATCCCTATTTCCAATGAGAAATCTTTGCTCAGAATATAGCTTCTTTGTTGAATCTGGATCGATATTCCAGGGGTGACATACCGGTTACTTTTCTAAAAACGGTTCGAAAAGCTTTGGTATCGGAATAACCTACTTCGTACATTATTTCATTGATGTTTTTTCGACTTACTTCCATTTCTTTTTTGGCTGCTTCGATTTTAATTCTTTGCATGTATTCAACTGGCGTTAGTCCGGTTGCTTTAACAAATCTGCGGTCGAAGTTTCTCCTTCCCAATGCAAACTTTGTTGCGAGCTCTTCTATGGACAATCGAGTTGCAACATGGTCTTCCATATAGATTTGAGCCTGTTTAATGACTTCATCATCGTGAGATTTCATACCAGAGAAAATAATGAACGGAGACTGACTGAATCGGTCGAGCTCAATTTGGAAGATTTTCGAACAACGAATGGCAATTTCTCGGTCGAAATATTTCTCAACCAAATAGAGTAGTAGGTTTAAAAACGAATATGCACCTCCATTGGTATAAATCCCATTT
>JBAYRB010000271.1:0-4737 GCA_041676905.1 Spirosomataceae bacterium | reverse complement strand
TGCAGTTCGAAATGGGGTACCCATAGCCATCGATTTTTGCAACCCAGCACCCGATGCCGACGTCTATTCTATTGGTCCGGAAAACTTTGAATGGGTGGTGGAAGCAGCGGCCAACCTGGCCATCGAAAGAGCCCAAGCGCACGATCCGCGTAAAAATAACCTTACCTGGGGTACGTTCGTTAGAAATTCTGCCCAAAACTTGCCGATGGAAAATCTCATTCACGGTTATGATGCAGAAATGGCTCCCGTAGAGAAAAAGAAATCAACCCGAGTCAAAAGAGCAACCTCCACAAAGGCTTCGAAGGTGGCAGACCCCCCTGCTGAAAAGAAAAAATAAAACCTATCCATCGCGTAATTGAATGGCGCTGTTTACACTTGGGATTGAAGAAGAATTCCAAACCATAGACCCCGAAACCCGAAACCTACGTTCACATATGTCGAAAATTGTGGACGGTGGTAAAATCCTACTTAAAGAACGGGTCAAGGCAGAAATGCACCAAGCCGTTGTCGAAGTAGGTACCAATGTCTGTCATAACATTCAAGAAGCCAGGGAAGAGGTCAACTACCTGCGGAAAATGATCCTCGGACTTGCCGCCGACCAAGGCCTTTGGGTGGCGGCAGCCGGTACCCATCCCTTTGCCGACTGGGTAGACCAATTGATCACCGACGACCCCCGCTATGATGAGATCATTGATGAAATGCGAGATGTAGCCCGAGGAAACCTGATTTTTGGCATGCATGTACACGTAGGACTGGAAGACCGTCGAGAAGGGATCCACATCATGAACGCCGTCCGTTATTTCTTGCCCCATATTTACGCTCTATCCACCAACTCACCCTTTTGGTGCGGACGAAATACCGGATTTAAATCGTACAGGTCCAAGGTGTTTGATAAATTCCCCAGGACAGGTTTGCCCGATTACTTCTCTTCCATTCACGAGTACGATGATTATGTCAACTTACTAGTCAAAACAAAATGCATCGACAATGGGAAGAAAATTTGGTGGGATATCCGCCTCCATCCGGTTTTTAACACCATCGAATTTAGAATCTGCGACGTAACGCTGCGTTTAGAAGAAACCATTTGCCTTGCTGCCATTATGCAAGCATTGGTCGCGAAAATTCATAAATTGCATAAACAAAACCTGAGCTTTAGAGGCTATCGAAGGGTTCTGTTGAATGAAAATAAATGGCGTGCTGCCCGATACGGTATTCATGCTAAACTGATCGACTTTGGAAAACAAGAGGAGGTCGATTATAAAGTTCTCGCCCACGAACTACTCGATTTTATTGACGATGTGGTGGACGACTTGGGAAGTAGAAAGGAGGTTGAATACGTTCATACCATCCTCCGCGAAGGCACGGGCGCCGATCGCCAGTTGGCCGTTTACGAGCAAACCGGAGACCTGAAAGCCGTGGTTGACTATATGGTGGAAGAAACTAAAGTGGGTTTGTATTAAAAAAAGTAACTCAAATGGACTGTCGATTAACAATAGGAGAAAGTGAATCATTCCGAGAAATGTTAACGGAATGCATGACTAAAAAAGAAAAAGTTGAAATGATTTACGATCGGGACGGACTCACCCGTGCCGGTGGAACGGTAGATCGATTGTATACTGAAAACGGTAAGGAATACATTCAACTCAGCGCTGGAGAAACCATAGCACTAGCCGAAATAGTTGCTGTGAATGGCGTTTTTGCCGCCGCATATGCTGGCTGTTAAACGGACTTTACTTAGTGTTTGAGTTGTTCTATCAGAAAGGATTGTAAAATCACGGTATGTGACTGGCTTTCGATCCGATTTGCAAAAAGCAAGCTGACGACCTCTTGATTTCTAATATCCTTGATGAATTTTTCTACCATTGAATTATTTTGAAGCTCGCCCCAATAGCGCTTTTTAAACTCCTCCCATTTTGATTCCTGATGACCATACCATTTTCGAAGTTCGGAACTGGGCGCTAGCTCTTTGGCCCATAAATCCCAGGGAGCATTTTCTTTTTTAATCCCCCTCGGCCATAACCGATCGACCAACACCCGGAAGCCATCCTCGGGTGAGCTTTCATCATAAACTCTTTTCGTCAATATTTTCATAATCAGCTAGTTAAGATGACTCAAAAAATAAAAGACAAAAATATCTTTTATTTTCGAAATTGTATTTAATTTTGTCGTGTTCTTTCAGTAAAGGGGCTTATTTACCCACTGAATGTTACGATATGAACATACACGATCAGACCAAGATATCCGAGTTAATTGCTGCAAATAAAGGGGCTATCGATGCCCTCGCCTCGGTAGCCAAACCTTTTCATCGTCTTCGAAATCCCATCTTACGAAAAGTGATGGCTTCTCGGGTGACCCTTTCGGAAGCGGCTAAGATGGGTGGTTGTACCGTTGCCGACATGATCAAAGTACTCAGTCCCTTGGGATTTGTATACCGGTCGACGACCACTGATCGAGAAGAGGCTAGAGGGCGTCCCACCTGGCTCGTGAATGTTTCCGAAGATGAAATCGATACATTTGATGTACGACCCATTCTAGAAAATGGGGCGGATCCGTTGAAAGAAATTCTGCGTCATTTCGGAAAGATGAAGGCGGGTAAAATTCTGCGCTTAATCAACAGTTTTGTACCTACGCCCTTGATTCGATTATTGGAACATGATAAAGCGGAAGCAAGTTTTGTAGAACAAGTCAGCGAGACGGAATACCATACCTATTTCTTAAGAAAGGGCACCAAGACGCAGAAATCCAATCTTTTTTTCATGCATGATGAAGAGGGTTTTAAAGCTCAAATACAGCGTTTGGATGAATCCCGCATTCGCGAAATTGACGTGAGAAGCCTGGAAATGCCTTTACCTATGCAAACGATTTTAGCCGAGCTGGAGGTCCTTCCTGCGGAAAACGCATTGTTTGTACGTCACAAGCGTGTACCCGTTTTTCTACTGGAAGAGCTAACTGGAAAAGGAATAGAAATACATGTTTGGAATCGGGGCGAGGGAGATGTGCAAATGTTATTCTTTTACCCCAATGGGGAGGATTTAAACGAATAGAATCATGACGGGGAATCAACCAGGCAGTGGAACCCAACCGGGAGTCGTCATCCCCTTCTATGTTACGGGGGCTGTGGCTTTTACAGTCTTATGCGTTTTGCTTCTATTTAGTGCGGAAAGCCTGACCGGTCACTATTTCAATCCTCATCTCTTGTCTATTGTACATACCGCTGCATTGGGATGGGGGACCATGATCATTTTTGGGGCAGCCTATCAGTTGATTCCTGTCATCAGTGAACGAGAACTCTACAGTCCACCCTTAGCTTTATTTACCTGGTATACCCTTACGGCCGGTACCATTTTGCTGGTTTATTCTTTCTGGGATTTCACCGCCGGAAATTTGATGATAGGGGGGGCTAGTTTATTGGTAATTTCCATCTTGGGGTATAGTATCAATGTGGTAAAAACGGTGCGTTCGCATAAGCGAGATGGTATTGTATGGTTGTTTTTACTTTCATCTTCTTTGTGGTTGCTATTTACCGCCGTGGTGGGACTATTACTGGCCATCAACTTAGCGCACCCGTTTTTTGAGCGCAATCATTTGGAAATCCTGAAACTTCATGCGCATGCCGGTTTGGCAGGCTGGTTTTTGCAATTAATAGTAGGCGTAAGTGCACGTTTGGTTCCCATGTTTCTACTGGGAAAATCCCAGAAAGATCGCTTTTTGCATGTTGCTTTTGTACTTCAGAATGCGGGGTTAATCCTATTTTTAGCCGATGGTTACTTTGTCCAGATTGTTCCCATAAGGGTGGTCTTCTATGCACTCTTATTGACTGCCGGCGTGGCTTGTTGGTTGTATTACATCTACGACACCCTACGTAACCGGATGCGCAAAAAAATAGACGACCAGATGAAGCATACCCTCACCTCTTTTGGGTTTTTAGCGGGAGCGCTCCTCCTTCTTCCCCTAGTGGTCCATCAGCAGGATCATCGATGGGTCATGTTATACGGCAGCCTCCTTTTTATGGGGTGGATTACCGGGATCCTGCTTGGGAAAACGTTTAAAACATTGCCTTTTATCGTTTGGAATATGCATTACAAGGACTTAACGGGCAAGCAAAGTGTGCCCGTGCCTGGAAGATTATACCATGAATCCCTCATCCAATGGCAGTACAGAATTTTTCTGACAGCTTTAGGAATCCTAATAGGAGGGATTATTTCCCAATTAACCTGGTTGATCAAAGTAGCTGCCGGGATTTGGGTGGTTCTATCGCTTGTTTATTTATATAATGTATTACGTGTCGTACTACACAATCAAAAATTATGGAAACATTAACCCGGCCTACTGAAGAGGAACTCGCCATTGGCGCCCTCTATGAGGTCATCGACCCGGAGCTATATGTGAATGTGATCGATCTCGGGCTGATTTATGAAATCGCTTTTCCCGATGCTCATCACATCGATGTATTGATGACGTTATCAACACCCCATTGTCCGATGGGTAATGCAATCACCAATGGGGTAAAAAATGCCTTGGAAGCTGTTTTCCCTGAGCGGGAGATCCATGTTCAACTAACCTTCGATCCCCCCTGGAGTTTTGAACGACTCACCGAGGAAGGAAGAAATCAATTGGGATTTTAAAAAGTTAGCAATTTTTCAATCCATTTGCGTTTCGTAATTCGAGTGTCCAATACGGTGTTTATCACTCGTTTTTCACGAGGGAAACGAACAAGACACAAGCCATGTCAGCGCT
>JBAYRB010000270.1:0-4738 GCA_041676905.1 Spirosomataceae bacterium | reverse complement strand
GTTCCACGATAACCTTTTTAGGTTCAACTAACCAATTTTATGTCAATCATTACTAACCCCAATCAACATAATGCATACAGGTCCTTATAATCATCTTAAGATGAAACGTGACATGGCGTCACTGTTTAGTCTGTCAAAAGCTCTCATGCTGATGTTGCTCTTGTCGGTGGCTTGTCCTTTGAGTTCACAGGCTACTCACTCATCGCATCAGAAAGTTACACTTTCCGCCAAAAACGTCTCTTTGGAAGAAGTGTTAACCATGTTGAAAAAACAGTCAGGTTATACCTTCTTCTACGATCATGCACTTATAAAAAATGCAAAAAAAGTCGATGTGCACATCAAAAACATGTCACTCGAACAAGCTTTAGATGCCTGCTTGGCTGATCAGTCGATCACCTATAAAATCGTTGGTAAAACAGTAGTGCTCAAGTTTGCCCGCAAAAATAAGGAGACCCTACCGCAGACCTTGGAACAGCCTGGCAAAGAAACGGCTGCTTTGAGAATCGAAAACGCTAACCTTTCTACGATTCAATTATCGACCATCCAGCGTCAATTATTTGAAACCGTCCGTGGACGTGTAACCGACGAAACGGGGGCCGGTCTACCAGGCGTAAATATTCTCGTAAAAGGTACTTCCCAAGGTACCATTTCTGACGCTGACGGCCAATTTACTCTAAACGTCAATGACCTCAATGCCGTTTTGGTGTTTTCATTTGTAGGCTATGTTCCGCAAGAAGTGGTTATAGGGGGAAGGACGACCATCAACGTTTCCATGGCGGTGGATAACAAAGCCTTGGAGGAAGTCGTAGTAACAGCTCTCGGTATTCGGAGGGAGGCGAAAGCGCTAGGTTATTCGGTTACTAAGGTAGAGGGCGAAGCGTTTACCAAGACCCGCGAGACCAATATCATGAATGGATTGGTAGGTAAAGTAGCTGGGGTGAACGTGGTAGCTGGTAACAGTGGTGCGTCAGGGTCAAGCCGTGTAACCATCCGTGGAAATACCTCGATTACAGGCAATAACCAACCGCTTTACATCATCAACGGTATGCCCATGGACAACACGCAGTTCGGTCAGCCCAACGGACGTACACCCGACTGGGGTGACAACGTATCAAGCTTGAATGCAGATGATATCGAAGAAATGACGGTGCTGAAAGGTGCTACCGCAGCCGCTCTGTATGGTTCAAGAGCAAAGAACGGGGCGATTATCATCACCACCAAATCAGGTCGCGGCAGCAAAGGTTTAGGGGTCGAAGTAAACACCAATAACACCTGGGAGGTTCCTCTTTTCCTTTGGGAAATTCAAGATCAATACGGACAAGGTTACGGTGGTTTCCGCCCAGTTGACGGGGAAGACGCTGCTAAACATAGCCAAAACCACTGGGGAGAGCGCTACGACGGACGGATGACCTATCAATATGATGGCGTTCAAAGACCCTATTCTTATGTAAAAGATCAGGTTTTAAAAGATTTCTATCGTAACGGATTCACTTCCTCCAACAACGTATCCTTTACAGGGGGTGGAGACAATGGCTCCTTCCGTTTGGGTATTTCCGATATGCGTAATCAAGGAATCGTACCCAATAATAGCATGCGGAGAAATAATATCAGCTTTGGCTTCAACCAAACCCTGGGTAAAAACCTAACCATCAACGCAAATGTTGATTACGTCAATGAGCACGTAAAAAACCGTTTGATCCTCGATACAGGACAAGGTGCCGCTACTAATACCATTCTCTATGTCAACAGCAACATGCCAACCAGTGCATTGTCACCAGGCTATGATGAAAATGGTAACGAATGGGTACTTGGAACCGACCGAAATGCTACCAACCCCTATTTCGTAATCAACCGGGTGAAAAACAGCAGCAACAAAGATCGTTTTATCTCGACGTTGACAGCTCGTTGGAACATCTTCGACTGGTTATTTATTCAAGGACGTGCAGGCCAGGATTATTATTCTTTCAGAGCAAACCAAATATTGCCTGATGGTATCGGATTCCTACCCACCGGACAAATTAATGAGACCACTTCTACCTTTTCGGAAAGAAACTTTGAAGGGTTAATAGGAATTGACAAGGAACTTTCCAGCGACTTCTCCCTCTCCGTCAACCTGGGTGGAAACATGATGTCTCAACATCGTTATTCTACAGGCGTTGAAGGTTTAGGATTTGTGATTCCCCAATTCCACGTTATCAACAACACTTCCGTACGTAACGTCTCGACATCCGAATATAACAAGAAGATTAACTCCCTTTTCGGGACAGCTGAATTGGGTTTCCGTAATCACGTATTCTTGAACATTACCGGAAGAAATGACTGGTTTTCTACACTGAATCCGAAGTCAAATAGCTACTTCTATCCCTCTGTGGGCTTGAGCTACGTATTCTCCGAAGCAATGGAACTTCCTCGGGCAATCAGCTTTGGTAAATTACGTGTAGCCTATGCATCTGTGGGTGGTGATACCGACCCCTATATGTTGAATCTGACCTATAATTTACTGCCTTACAGCTATGCTGGCACGCCACTAGGAACCATCTCTCAAAGCACGATTCCAAATGCTAACCTAAAACCATTGGCAGTAAATGAGCTAGAAGCAGGTCTTGATGTCAGATTGTTCAACAATCGCTTAGGTGTCGATTTCTCTGCCTACAACAAAGTCTCTAACGACGATATCGCTTTTGAAACTATTTCATCGACGAGCGGTTATTCCGGAGCGGTCGTTAACGTGGGTAGTATCCGAAATCGTGGTATCGAACTTCTGATTACCGGTAACCCAATCCGTAAAAACGACTTCAGCTGGGATATCTCACTCAATGCGGCTTACAACAAGAGCAAGGTCCTCAAAATTTCGGAGACGAGCGACGAGTTCAGTATGGCGACCGGCACCAAAGCGACCATCCGTCATATCGTAGGGATGGAATATGCACAAATCGTGGGTAGAAAAATCCTTCAAAACGAACAAGGCCAGGATGTGATCAACTCTCAGGGAGTACCCGTCGTGACTTCTTACGTCGTTCCATTTGGTTCGGGTGTACATCGTTGGACTACCGGTTTAACCAACAACTTTACCTATAAAGGATTTACGCTTTCTGCTCAAATCGATGGTAAATTTGGTGGCCGCATGTATTCAGAGACCAACTATAGCTTAGAACACCGTGGTATGAGCTGGGGCTCCTTGTTGGGTCGTGATGGTGGAATCGTATTGCCAGGGGTAACTGAAACCGGCGAGCCTAACACCGTCCATATTTCACAAGAGCGCGTAGAAAACCGTGCCATCATTATCGCTCGTCGCGAGGCATTGGATGACTATCTCTACGACACTAGTTTCATTCGTTTCCGTTACGCTTCACTGACCTATAACCTCCCCAAATCCATTTATGAGCAATTGGGCTTTGTTAAAGGAGCAAGCATTTCGTTTATCGGACGCAACCTAGGCCTTCTCCTAAGCCGTACACCTGGCTTGGATCCAGAGTCACAACTTTACACTGACAACAAGCAAGGTATCGAAAAAACGACGCTACCTCCCGTACGTAGCTGGGGTTTCAATGTCAACTTGAAGTTCTAACCAACCCATAATTGAATTACCTACATGAAATCATATATTAAATATCCATTGGTTCTGCTGGCCATTGCCGGATTACCCGCCTGTGACGGCGAATTTGAAGAGCTAAACAAAAACCCTGTCACCGCAACGCCTGATCAGTTCCGCCCTGAGTACCTATTCTCCACCGCTCAATTGAGGACGTTCCGGGGAGATGAAACTGCTTCGCTTTATTACGGAACTACCATATCGCAGCACTTAGCTTCCTTAAGTGATAGAGGTATTTTCGACTTTTTTGGTGACAAGTATGTCTATCACGAAAGTGCCAATGACAACCTTTGGGCTACCACTTACGACGGAGGTACAGGTCCGGTAAAACTCCTGGAAGACATATTTTATATGGCAAAAGGAAAGGAGGAAGAATACCACAATCTTCTTCAGATGACCCGAATTTGGAGAACGATTGTGTACAGTCGCCTCACTGACCTATACGGTGACGTACCCTATTTTGAAGCCGGAAAAGGTTATTACGAGCAGATATTTAAACCGAAATACGATCCTCAGCAAGAGATCTACGCGCATATGCTCAGCGAGCTCGAAGATGCGACAGCTAAGTTAGACGCGGGGAAAAACAACTTCGCTGCGGCTGATATCGCCTACCATGGTGATATCCAGAAATGGAAAAGACTAGGCTATTCGATGATGCTTCGTCTGGGTATGCGGATGTCAAAAGCTGATCCTAATGCGGCCGCAAACTGGGCACAAAAAGCCCATGCCGGGGGAACGATCGCAAGTAATGCCGATAACCTGATCATTCGGGGAACCGACGCTACCGGGGCAAACACTAACTTGGTAAACGGTCAGAGCCAGATGATCAAAGTAAACCATGTTCCAGGCAAAGTATCAGCTACCTTCTTCAACTATTTGAAGGGCACTTCCGATCCTCGTTTGAAGTACATCCCAGCCATTTATACCGATTGGCGTGACAATAGCACGATCAATACTGATCCGTCGATCCAAAAAGGTCTACCCAATGGGCTGAACAGGGATACAATGGAAGATCATCCTTCTTTTGATCCTTCTCAAAACGAGCACCAGTATTCGGGTGTCAATCGGAATATCTTTGCAAACCTCGACGGACCTCGCATGTTCGTTACGCACGCAGAGTCTCAATTCCTTTTGGCTGAGGCTGCT
>JBAYRB010000269.1:0-4739 GCA_041676905.1 Spirosomataceae bacterium | reverse complement strand
GAGATAATGGTACAATACAAGTATAATTTAGAACGTTATCAATCATCCAAAATAAACCTTATGTCAACAATGAAAAGAGCTACATCATTATTATTTGCATTCCTAGTCACCGTAACATTTGCTTTTGCTCAACAAAATCAAGCTAGTCCTCGAGTATCTGCTGATGGTGAAAATGTTAAAATTGAGTACGGCCAACCCTCAAAAAAGGGGCGAGTACTTTTCGGACCTGAAGGTAGTTCAGCATTAGAAAAGTATGGAAAAGTTTGGCGAATAGGTGCTAACCAGGCTACTGAAATCACCTTCAAGAAAGACGGAACCTTTGGCGGAAAACCCGTTAAAGCCGGCACCTATACCCTATTTGCTATTCCAACGGAAAATGATTGGACCCTCATTTTGAACAGTCAACTTGGCCAATGGGGAGCCTATAAATACCAAGAATATAAAGATAAAGATGTGCTCCAAGTGAAGGTTCCCAACAAAAAGTACGACAATTCGGAGGAGAAAATGACATTTAAAGTTCAGGCTAATTCAATTGATTTCCAATGGGATAACGTTGGATTTTCCGTTCCAGTGAAATTCTAAAAGAAGATTTGTATTTACTAAATTCTAAGGCATCCCGCATAGGGATGCTTTTTTTGTTTTCTAATTTCCCCCTGTTTGTATATCGAAATTGAGTAAAGAACCTAGGGTAAGAACTTTAGATTTTTGTCGCAGTTAATCAACTATATATAGTTAATGAGGTCGAAATTTTTCTCCATTACAATTGCGTTCCTATTCATTTTTCTGGCAGCGGTTAATTGGAAAAAGCATCATCCTATTCAGGAGTCTCCCCAATTGCGAATCGAAGAGGATCAGGAACAAGGCACTTTGAAGATTCATCGGGATGGCGTCGAGGCACCGATTCTTATTCAAAATGCGAAAGTCGATTTTCGTCCCTTTATCCATCCATTAAGGTCGCCTGATGGCAAAAAGATTTTAACGGAATACAGCCCCGGTCATCATCCGCACCAAACGGGTATTTATTGGGGTATAACTCGAATCAACGGTCGTGACTATTTTCATAATCCGAAAGGCGACTATTGGAGAAGGGTCTCCTATTCAATCCTCGAAAAAGAAGGGACTAGGATATCTTGGCAAACGGTCTACGATTTACTAGACGCAGAAGGTGAGCCTCTGCTTACCGAAACACAAACCTGGAGTTTAACTATACGGAATAACCGCTATTATTTACAACTCGAATGGCAGGGTGATGCCCAACAAGATCTTAGCTTTGCCCAATACGATTACGGAGGTCTTTTCGTCCGTATGCCCTGGAAACCAGGAACACCAGGACAAGTGGTAAATGCTGCAAGACAAGTAAATGAAAAGGCGGAGGGACAACCCGCGATGTGGGTGGATGTAGGTTTACAATTGGAAGGAAGAGACCTACTTGACCATATTGCTATTTTTGATCATCCACAAAACCGGGCTTATCCACAATTATGGCGTGTGGATGGTCAAATGGGGATTGGTACGGCTAAAGCACGGCACGGGGAATGGAAATTAGCTAAAGGAACGTCTGAAATAGTTCGCCACCAACTCGTTGTCTACAGTGGGCCACTGGACGATGTGGGGCTTAACGAAGATTGGATCGCTTTTTCCGGAAAAGGTAGCACTTCTGACCTTTGGGGACTTGCTCGGGAAGAAGGCCGACAAGCGAAGTTTTTAACACCTGAAGAGGCGGTCAAAGCGATGACCGTTAAAGAAGGATTCAAAGTCAATGTTTGGGCAGCCGAACCCACCATCACCCAACCCATGGCTTTTTGCTGGGACGATAAAGGTCGCCTCTGGGTGGCAGAAAATCGAGATTATGAAAGTCGTGGACATGGATTCTCTAATTCGGGGGATAGTCGCATCTTAATCCTGGAGGATACCGATGGTGATGGTGTGGCCGACACCCGCAAAGTTTTTGCCGAAGGTATAGCCTTTCCAGCAGCGTTAGCGGTGGGTTTTGACGGTGTGTTTGTCGGTGCTCCCCCTAACCTCCTCTTCATCCCGGATCGAAATAAGGACGACAAGGCTGACATGGATGCCATCGAAATTCGTCTGACGGGTTGGGGAATCAGAGACCGTCATGAAACACTTAATAGTTTACACTGGGGACCTGACGGTTGGCTGTATGGTGCACAAGGATTTGCCACCCCGTCTACAGTCGGAAAGCCCATCGGAAAAGGGAAAGTATATAAGAGCAAAGAACCTTATCCCGATAAAATTGAAGTTCAAGACGGACAAGAAATAAACGGTGGGGTATGGCGCTACCATCCGACCAAAGACATTTTCGAAGTCGTAGCTCACGGCTTTAGCAATCCGTGGGGAATTGACTACGACGCAAAGGGACAACTATTCATTACCGCTTGCGTCATCCCCCATCTCTGGCATATCATACCAGGAGGCATTTACCATCGCCAGGGTGGGCAACATTTTAACCCCTACCATTACAGCGACATACGTACCATTGCCGATCATAGTCATCGATCAGCCCATGGCGGGGCACGCATATACCAATCGGATGCCTTCCCCGAGGAGCAAAGGGGGCGTATTTTTATGGCTAATATTCACGAACATGCGGTTTTATCCGATATACTGGTTCGAAATGGATCTGGTTTTATCGGTAAACACGGGGACGACTTTTTACTGGCAAATAATGCACAATGGGTCGGATTTAGTATCGAAATTGGTCCGGATGGGAATCTCTATGTACTCGACTGGCACGACGCAGACATTTGCGGATCGGAAGTTTTACACAAGGAGACCGGCCGGATTTTTCGTATTAGCCCTGACCAATCGCTGGCCGAAAATTGGCAAGGCCGTTACGAGGATCTCAATCGTCTGAGCGATCGACAACTAGTGGAGTTACAAACCAGCAAAAGCGACTGGCATACGCGAAGAGCTCGGGTGATTTTACAATATCGAGCTAGCCAAAGAAAACTGGATCCTGAAGCAATCACCTATTTAAAAAATCTTTTCGCGGTTCCTAACCCTCCCGATCATCGACTGAAAGCCTTGTGGTCCTTGCACATCACAAAGTCGCTTTCCGAAAACGACCTACTGAAAGCATTAGTTGATCAGGATGAATATATCAGAGCCTGGGCTATACAATTACTCTGTGAAGACGACGGAAATAAACCTGCGATTATAACCGCTCTCTCACGAATGGCTCAATCGGACACCTCAGCAGTAGTCCGCTTGTATCTGGCATCAGTGCTACAAAGGCTGAAACCTGAAAATCGATGGGCTATCTTAGATGGACTGGTGCGGCACAAGATCGATAATCAGGACCACAATATCCCGAAGATGATCTGGTTTGGTCTAGAGCCTCTGGCCGCTGCCGAACCCGAAAAAGCGATGTCATTAGCATTGAAAAGCAATCTCACCTTACCCATAAACTACATTGCTCGACGGATTCTCGATGCTGGTAAACTCGAAACCCTGCTTCATCTATTACCCAAATCGGATCACCCGGCGACCCTGCATCTCTTAGCAGGTATTAAAGATGGACTTGATACCCAACCCGATACAGGAATTCCCTCGAACTGGGACTTAGTTTATCAAAGATTAAAAACAGGCCAACCGGCTGTTCGTCAGTTAGCCACAGAAATAGCTCAAAAGTTCGGGGATAATGAGACCGTAGCCCAACAAATTACGCTATTAAAAAATAGATCAACACCCGTAGAAGAGCGGAAAAAAGCCATCCTGACGCTAGCAGCCAAACAACGACACGAGCTCGTTGCGTTATTACCGGATTTGTTAAAGGACGCGTCCGTCCGTATAGAGGCGATTCGAGCTGTGGCGGCGTATAATGCTAATCAGTTGGGACGACAATTGTTAAATGATTATCCGACTTATTCAAATACTGAAAAAGCCGAAGCCATAATGACCTTATCTTCAAGACCCAGCTACGGAGGTATGCTTACCCGCGCGATAGCCGATGAGTCTATTCCCCGCAAAGACGTACCGGTTTACGCAGCGCGACAATTGCTCAGAGTCGTCGGAAGTGGCTTTGTCGAAGTTTGGGGGCCCATTGAACAACAAAATGTAAGTCTTCGACATGAATATGAACGCTATCGTCGGTTATTGACCGATAAAACACTCCAACAAGCAAACCTCAGTGAAGGTAAGCTTTTGTTCGCTCGTACCTGCGGACCATGTCATAAAATGTATGGCGAAGGTGGAGACCTCGGCCCCGACATTACCGGCTCGAATCGGACTAACCTCGACTATCTGTTGACCAATATCTTAGAACCCAGTGCCGATATTCAAGACGACTATAAAATGGTTGTCATTACCACCCGGGATGGTCGTACCTACGCGGGGAATATCGCTTCGGAAAATATTGCAAATTTGACCCTCAAAGTGGTAGGTCAAGACCCGGTAGTTATTGCTAAATCAACGATCCAATCACGAGAAGTTACTCCGGTTTCTATGATGCCTCCAGGTTTATTGGAATCACTTTCTGAAGCAGAAATCGTGAATCTAATTGCTTACCTTCAAAAAGCGACGCGGTAGATTGGTATCCCCTGTTTTGGGGTAGTAATAAAAGAAGTACAAAAAACGGTTGCCACAAATTTAATCGTTGAGTTAACCTCAAAAACTAAACTCGTGGCAACCCCATTTATCGGTTATTTAGAAGCTATTTAATGCTTCATTCAATGTTTCACTCGGTCTCATAGCTTTTTCAGCTAATTCGTCGATAGGCGCAT
>JBAYRB010000268.1:0-4760 GCA_041676905.1 Spirosomataceae bacterium | reverse complement strand
GTTTGGGAATGTCACTACCCAGAATTTGTCGATCATCCGGGTCAATTACGCCATTTCCATTCACATCTTTCACTTTAATGCCCCCTACAATCGAACTGTACTGTTTTGCGAGCTCCTCTTCGCCTAATTGCCAAATCCCTAGTTTGACATAATCATAGTAAACTACAGCGGGGTGGCCAATGAAACGGAGATTGCCTACGTCATCTACTTTACCCTGAGATAATTCCACGATTTCTTCTTTGTTGGAGTACAGGTTTAAATCGGTAGTCCATTCAAAACCTCCTTGTTTATTGGACGAGATATTATAGGTCGACAGGGAGAGTTCGATGCCTTTGTTTCTTTTCACTCCTACGTTTGATAATATCGAATTAAAACCACTCGTAATGGGGAGTAGACGAGGGAGAAGTAAATCAGTCGTTTTTGATTGATAAAGTTCTAGCGAACCGGTGATGCGGTTATTGAAGAAACCAAAATCGATACCGATGTTGGTGGAAGCGGTCGTTTCCCATCGAAGGTCGTTATTGCGTATCGATGAAGGGCGGTAGCCAAAAGCACTAGCTCCATCGTAGTCATATACCGTTCGCTGGAGTAAACCGTTGGTTTGATAGGGTGAAATACCCTCATTTCCTGTCTCACCATAACTGGCTCTCAGCTTGAGATTGGATACCATTCGACTATCCTGGAGGAAGGATTCATTCGCCAAATTCCAACCCAGTGCAACGGAAGGGAAATAACCCCATTTTTTACCTGGTGCAAACTTTGATGATCCATCAGCCCGTCCTGTAAGTGTAAGTAAAAATCGTTGGTCAAAAATGTAATTAATTCTCGCCATATAGGAAACTATGGACCAACTACGAAAATCACTGCCCACTCCGTTGATAATTGAAGCGGCGCCTAAATTGTAATATTCAAGGGATTCGACGGGGAGACCGGTCACGTCGATATTGGAATTCTCAAACTGCGAATTTTGTACACTGTGCAGAGCGGTGACATTAATGCTATGCTTGTTGGCCAGCACTTTGCTGTAGGTCATCATGTTTTCCCAGGTATATTGTAAACTCAGACTCTCGCCATTACTTGCTGATGGGTCTCCTCCCTGGCGAGCATTCGTGTAGCGACCTCTAAAATTACCGGTACGATCATGAGAGATATCCGGGCCAAAATTCATCCTAAATTTTAAGCCGTCCAACAGATCAACTTCGCTATACATGCTGCTGAACAGGCGAAATACTTTTCTTTTATTGATAACCGCCCCCGGTACTAGTTCGGCTAGGGGATTGGTACGTAATCCATCACTGGTAGGTCTGAATATGAGGTTGCCATTTTCATCGTAAGGCGCTCCGAGTGGGTTTTCGGTGAAGGCTCCGAAATCTGCAAAACTATTATAAGGGTTGAGGGCTGCCCCGTTACGTTCACTAAATGAACCGAGTGTAGACATACCCACTTTGACCCGGTTTCCGATCTGATGATCGAGGTTGATCCGGGTAGTATAACGCTCAAAATCCTGGCCTTTGATAATACCTACATCATTGAAATAACCTAATGAAATATTGAAATTGGTTCGTTCACTTCCTCCCGAAATACTCACTCCATGGTTTTGAACTTTACCGTCGTGAATTAAAAGGCGCTGCCAGTCGGTAGATCGCCCCTGGGCGATCCCTTCCAATTCCACAGCATCGAAAATTCCGGAATTTACATCGGCATTGGGGTCCGCATCGTCGTAGAAGGGGCGGCCAGTGGCAGGATTGATATTCGCCCGTCTGGATTCACGTTTGTATTCAGCAAATTCCGGTCCATTCAGTAGATCGGCAAAGCGCATGATTCGGGACTTACCGAAATAGGTTTGGTAATTGACCTGGGTTTGGCCGACTTTTCCTCTTTTGGTCGTGATGATGACAACCCCGTTCGCTCCCCTGGAACCATAAATAGCGGTAGCGGATGCGTCTTTTAAAACATCGATGCTTTCGATATCATCGGGATTAATCTCATTGAACCCGCCCGATATGGGTATTCCATCCACGACATAAAGCGGATCATTGCCGGCGTTAAACGAACGTCGTCCTCGTACTCGCACGGTCATTCCATCGCCAGGACGGTTACCGGCATGAACCACATCCACACCTGCGGCACGGCCTTGCAACATTTGTTGGGCATTGGTAACGGGAACCTCCCTCAACGCTTGAGTGGAAATAGAAGCAATGGAGCCGGTTACATCGGCTTTCTTTTGGGAACCATAACCGATAACGACCAATTCTTCAAGGGCCCTTTCATCCACGCTAAGTGCGATTTCTAACAAATCTCTATTTCCAATTTCAACCTCCTGAGTGATATAACCTACAAATGAGAAAATCAGGATAGCGTTCCCTTCAGCAACCTCTATTTTAAACCGACCATCCGAATCGGTGATAGTTCCCAGTTGTGTTCCTTTAATCAGAATATTTACACCTGGAAGAGGTTCACCTTTTTCATCTCTCACCAACCCGGTCACCGTACGTAATAGGGAATTGGGCAAGGTATTATCAAACGCATTGGAACGTAAGATTTGGGCTTGGCTTTCAGCAAGCGACCGGGAGTTAATTCCCGAATTTAATTTACTAACGGACGCGGTATACGTTTTAGGCGATTTGTGTATGGGAGTATGCCCATTCTCGTGCGTAGCAGGCTGAACGAGTAGGGGAGGGGAAGTCGGTAAAGATTTAAAAAAGGGTGCCATGGGTAAATGGCTAGCCCAAGCGGTACTGGATATTAATGCGACGAGTAGCGTAGCTCCCCAGTAAATTTTTTTAACGGGGGTTAGCAAATAGTCAAGGTGTTTCATATTTTTGATTTGTATTTGTTCGAAAATGACATTGACGGGCAAATGCATTCCATTCTCCACTTGTGGAGGAAGGAACAAAAGGATAAAATAGAGCAATGGCGGGTCGAGCGCCATTGCTTTTTTTATTTCGTACGGACTTCTTGCGTCATAGGCTCATTTTAAATTTGATGGTTTACTAACAAATTGCTTGCGGAGAATTCCAGGTTGATACCTGTATGCGGAACAACTACTCTTCTAGACGATATTTCGATATACGTATTACGCTATTAACGTCGGGCGTTCTCTATAGCCTTACTCACCTGCTATTCGTGGAAACGACCACGAGTGAATAGTACAAAATTATCGTGGAATGTTACACGTAACTTAAATAGGATTTGCAGATAGTTAAAGTATATTAGCAACATAGCGTGCTTTTTTGCGGTTTAAATGGAAAAATAATATTCCTTTTGATAAAGTTGGTCTGGGTAGAAGATTCGATATGAGTTAAAAAAGACTCAAGATGCATCCACTTATTCGTTAATAGGGGGCATCGGCGGTTTTCCAAAAGAGGAGATTAATCCACCATCAACATAAATAATTTGTCCATTTACAAAATTCGATGCGGCTGAAGCTAGGAATAGGGTTGCTCCAATCAGATCTTCTGGGGTGCCCCAGCGACCTGCCGGGGTTCGATTGATAATATAGTCGTTCAAAGGATTTCCAGGCGTTCTGTATTCGGTATTGATATCGGTGGCAATATATCCCGGGCCAATTCCATTGACTTGTATATTGTGTATAGCCCATTCCGTGGCTAGATTTCGGGTCAGCATTTTGAGTCCTCCTTTAGCGGCAGCATAGGCTGAAACCGTATCTCTTCCCAATTCACTCATGAGGGAACAAATGTTGATGATCTTACCTTTTTTTCTTTGTATCATCCCTTTCCCAACGTATTTCGATAGCAAAAAAGGGGCGGTAAGATCGGTACGAATGACGGCCTCCCAATCTTCTTCCTCCAAATATTCGGCCGGGGCGCGTCGGATAATACCAGCATTATTGACCAAGATATCGATGGGGCCTTCCTGTTCGAGAAGTGAAATGGAATCCTTAACTTGATCGGGGTTGGTAATGTCAAACAAACAGCCTTTTACCGACCTACCGTCAGACTTTAGCAATTCCAATGCGGAATTCAGTTTCTTTTCATTACGGGCATTTAGGATCACTTCAGCGCCAGCTTGGCTTAAACCTTTTGCAAGGATAAAGCCGATCCCCTGCGCAGCACCGGTTACCAGAGCGCGTTTGCCTTTGAGCGAGAATAAGGACAATGCCATCTAAGTGGGGCTTGTTTCGAACTAATTCGTGCGATGAATTTTTAATTTAGGTTGAAAATAACCTATAACTACGACCAAAATTAGAGGATGTGGAAAGCTAAAAATTAAAGGTCCTTAACAATTGTTTAAACTATTTTACCCATTTGCCATTTGTTGCGCGGGTCTCACGTGCTGATATTGATATTTCCGAGGACTCAGACCTACGATGCGCTTGAACTGGGCATTGAAATGAGGGAAATTATTGAAACCTGTCTCGAAGCACACCTGTGAAATACTAAGTTTCTGGTCAATTAAGAGTTTACAAGCATGCCCGATTTTAATTTCGTTGAGAAACTGTATATAAGTTTTATTGGTTCGTGTTTTAAAATATCGACAAAAGGCGGTTACACTCATATTGGCCACGGCAGCGACTTCGTCGAGACTGGGATTACGGTTGTAGTTATCGATAATAAATTGATAAACTTTATTCATACGAACACAATCATCATGATCTACATATTTGGCGAAAGCATCTCCCGAGAGGTAGGTAAAATCTTTGGTGCCGGCCATAATTTTTAATATGGTGAGCAGATCGATGATCTTATCCACACCGTCTTTGTGATGATCAAGTTCCAATATGTGGCGTTTCAACTCCT
>JBAYRB010000267.1:0-4768 GCA_041676905.1 Spirosomataceae bacterium | reverse complement strand
TTTTTTGACCGGGTTTTAAATCATTTCGAAGTCGATAAACCATCCATTCTATTTTGTTTTCAAGTTGACAGCTGTATTCCCAGTGTATTCCTCGAAAATGGGTATGTTTTACTACTGCGGTAAGGTGAGCGCTGATGGGCTGTTTCTTTGAAACACGCACTTTTTCGGGTCGGATGAAACGTTTTTTTTGTTTGTCGAGCCAATTAACATTTCCTGTTAACTCGGCTACATAAGCGTCGAGGGGGCGATCGTAAATTTCAATGGGCGATCCCGCTTGGACGACCCGTCCTTTGCGAAGTACCAGCAGTGTTTCGGCCCAGTCCATAGCTTCTGTGGGGGCATGTGTCACGAAAATGCAGGTTTGTTTTTCGCGGGTTTTAAGCGTTTGAAACAATCGCGTAAGTCGAGATCGATTGAGCCCGTCGAGGTGGGCAAAGGTTTCGTCTAATAGGAGCAATGTGGGGAGTTCGGCCAAGGCCGATGCGATAGCAGTGCGCTGTTTTTCTCCTCCGGATAGGAAGCGCGTTTTTTTATGTTGCACTTCGCGAAGCCCGGCTAAGTCGATCAATTCGGCCGTTCTGGCTTTGATGAAGGTGTCTTGTTCCAATCGAATGGGGTAGGCAATGTTCTCCCAGACGGTTTGATTAGGGAAGAGATGATATTCCTGATGGACAAGCTTTATTTCTGGATGCCCTTTTATAAGTTGGGACGCAACCGACGGAAGAGGTTGTTGATCTAACCAGACCGTACCTTCCTCGGCATCGAGGAATCGAGCAGCAATTTGTAAAATGGTGCTTTTACCGGAACCACTTTCACCTAATATTCCCACCCAATGACCTTTTGGGATTTGGAAGGAAACGTTATCCACCACTTTTACATCGTCGTAAAATTTGCTTACATTCCTTAGTTCGAATAGGGTAGAGGAGGTTTTAGCGGCTGATTCTTTTTGCATGGTGGAAGTTTCGTCGCGATTTAGTAGGTAAAAAGCAAATATAGAGGAAAAAGAATTGAATGGTAGATGGGGGGGGATATCCGAGTGACTTGGTCGTGATAAGGTGGGGCTCGGGAAGAAAGGAAGGGAAAGAGTTCGAATACTTGAAAATAATCATACGGTTGTTCGTTATAAATTAGATTAGGCGAAAAGACCTATGGAGACGCCTATGGTTTGTGATAAATTATCATGTGAGAATAGTGAAATGGACAAATCGGAGCGTTTTCTTCTAAAGATAAAATTAATCTTGTGCTTTAATGAATTTTAAAACTGTGATGAAAAACTGGATAATGGGGGCATTGTGGCTCGGTCTGTTCTGGGGTTGTAGTGTAGATGCAGATGATCCAGCACCCGGCGAAAAGACTTTTTATTTGGTTCAAACCTCGACTGGTTTTCAGGATTCAAAGGGGGTGATCCGGGCATTTGAGTCATTTCCCAACGGGATTATAGTGGTCGACGACAGTTTAAGTTTTCAGGGGGAAGGGATGCGTGGGTGGCGAACATTCGACAACTGGATCTATAAAATGTATAGTTCAGAAAGCGGGAAGCGTGGCATTGAGAAATTGCGAGTGGGCGCGGATGGGGTGATTCGTGCCGAACATTTTTTACCCGTGGATGAAACTGTCCCGGGTTCCGGAAACTTTGTGATTGTCAATCAAGAAACGGGCTATTATTGGGATGCGGCGACCCCTTTCCAGCTTCACCAATTTAACCCCCTTACCTTGGAGCGAATCGCCGGTTGGGATTTGTCTGAGGCGATTAATGAACGTGGTGCAGGCGTTGAAGACATAGGTTTCCGTGCTATAGGCCAGCGATTGTTAGCGGTTAAGGGCGGGAAGCTATTCGCCGATATTTCCTACGCTAAATCTAAGGGGGAAGGTAACCAACTTGGGGAACCCTATTATTCCAGCGCCTACCTTGCTATAATGGACTTGGCGACTTCTAAATGGGAAAAAACCATTGAGATTCCGGATATGTCATTTGGGGAAGTAATTTATGACCAACCTATGCATGCGGTCGACGGAAGTGGGAATTTATATTTTGTAGTAAAGGGGGCTTCCGGAGCTAGCCTTTTGAGAATTAACGCCGACGATACCGAAATTGACACGAGTTGGGTAGAAAAAATCGCGTCGGAATTTACTTTTCCTCAGATAGTTAGTTTATGGGCTAAAGACGATCGTTTGATTGTGCTTTCCGGCCATCATGAGGGAGAAAACCAAGGTGAGGGGGCTTATTACCTGCTGGATATCACTTCCAAAACCAGTCGAAAAATTGGGGGTATACCTCCGGTTACGATTTCAGGAGGTGCTCAACATATAGTGGAGGTAAATGGACGTGTTTTTTTGCGGGTAGTCAGTCGAGACGCTTCTCAAAACGGCTATTACGAATTACAAGATCAACAAGCTAAGAAAGAATTTGAAATTCAGGAAGGGGGAATTGTGCAGGGATTTTATAAAGTAAAAGCAGATTAACTATTCTGGAAATGGCTTTAGATTTATACCCTTAGGGGCGTTTCCCTGAAATTCTCTGAGAGGGTCTTGTTATGCGAGACGATCCCGATCGGGTAGCTTGTATATTCGAACTGGGTTGAATCATCATATTCTTGGGTTGAAAATCCCCCCACCCAGCATAGAGTAACGAATCTTCTAGGTAGCGAATATAGGCTTCTCGTTTTGAGGGGTGAATGCCGTCGAGTTTGAATTCTTTTTCGTAGGTGACAACTCTTCCATTGGTCTCATCGGTGATTTGCAAGAATACAGACTCGGATACAGGGCCTTTTTTTGCGGAGGAAGGGCGGCAGACCCGGCGTTGAGCCTCCGTTGTCATGGGCAACAGGAACAAAAGGCCCATTATAAACGAAAAAATCAGAAAAGCAGTTGGCTTCATCCCTATTCCAGGCTAGAACGACACACAAAAAACCGAACTAATAACGACGAAACCGAGGAGAACTTATAAAGAGAATTCTTTAATTATTCAAGGTGCCAAATATCAGCGCAGTTTTGAGCTGATCACATGATTTTTTAAAGCGCTCGATCATTTCAACGTCTATTAAAAACGGAAGATCTGATAGATTATTTCTACCCTCGATTTTAGACTTAAATCCAGACTTTGGGAATGCCTGGATTTGGCTTGGGGATAAAAAATAAAGCCCTGAAACAGCGTTTACAGGGCTTTGTGACGATTATATAGTTGCTTACTTCTTTGTCGATTGCGCTACTGATGGATTGGCAAGAACCATTTCCGAAACGGGTTGTCTATTAAGTGAGCGGTGATATTCTGTTAGGGACGCGAAGAAGTCTTCGTTGGCCCAGGTTTGTAACCGGGTCGGCATATTCATCATTTCCTTAACAGCCACTATTTTATAAACGTAACGAGAAGTTTCGTTATTAAGTCTCAAATGATAAAAATTGTTCTTTTTTTGCGCCTCCATCTGGCGGATTAATTTTCCGGGGCCGGAGTTATAGGCTGCTGCTGCCAATGTCCAGTCACCCAATTCACCGTATAACCATTTGAGGTATTTGGCTGCGGCGTGGGTTGATTTTATCAGATCGGTACGTTCATCTACTTCATCGTCAACGCGAAGTCCGAGTGCTAAAGCGGTTTGGGGCATCAGTTGCCAATACCCGACAGCACCTTTCGGTGATACAGCAAACGAATTAAAGTTGCTTTCTACCAAAGGGATATAAGTCAAGTCGGTGGGTAGGTGATGTTGTTTCAGTATTCTTTTGATCACCTTGAGATCTGCTTGCGCCAAGAGAATGCTCTCTTTGTAGGCGGGGTGACTGAAATGTTTTACCGCATTGTGATAACGACGAGCGACATGGGGTTCATTGAGAGGTAAAGGGTCGCCACAAAAATCAATCTCAAGCATCGCAGGATCTATGTCGAAATCTCGGAATAAAACGGAGACTGTATCCGGTTCGGTAATTAAACTGTCTGGTGCGGTGTGTATTTCAGATGAGTTGCCGACCTTCGAAAAGAGTCGTTTGGCGTAGTTACTAATTTGTCCGGTAAGAAAAACCGAAAACAAAACTAAAATTGCATAACGTAACATTCATTTTGATTTCGTGAAACATAAATTTCGGGTTGCAAAGGTAATGAAATATAATTTATCCCATTGCACTGAGTTGTAAATATCTGTAAATAAGGTGGATTTGTTTTAGAGATTTGAATTAAATTTATTTTGCGGTCATCAGTAGTTAGTAAATAACCAATCGTAAAAGGCAGTCAATGGTGTGAAAATGTTTGGCGACTTCCTGTAAACGACAAAACATGTTAATGTTGTATACGCTTCGAAGTGAAATCAGATAATTTGTGATTATTCGGTTAAGATTTACCGACAACGCCTTTATTAAATTGTATATTCGCGATATTTTTTAGTAATAAAATACAGGTGAGAGCCTCCCAATAAGTCAAATTTTAAGCATGAGAATAATTTGTATTAATGGATGACTTAGGGTGTCTCTATAACTAATATTGGTCATATCATGAGGATCATTACGGCTGTACTTTTGCGATTTTTATCATAACCACACAAATATGTTAGAAGAACGAATCCATAGAAATGATTTACGAAATAGGATCATTACAAGAGAAGAGGCTGCTCTTAAAATAAAACATGGGATGGTTGTCGCCTCTAGCGGATTTACCAAAGCCGGAGACAGTAAGGAAGTCTTGCCAGCCTTAGCTGAACGGGCTCGGGTGGATCCGCTGAAGATAACCCTTATGACAGGCGCCTCCTTGGGGCATGGAACCGATGGTAAGTTAGCCGAAGCG
>JBAYRB010000266.1:0-4794 GCA_041676905.1 Spirosomataceae bacterium | reverse complement strand
TTTCCAAATACTTGGTAGTGAACTGTCCGGAACGGAATCCGGGATCGTCCATCAATCGTATGTGGAAAGGAATGGTAGTTTTAATTCCATCGATCACAAACTCTTGTAACGCCCTTTTCATGCGGGTTATGACTTCTTCTCTCGATTGCCCGCTGACAATCACTTTAGCGATCATGGAGTCGTAATTGGGCGGAATTGTGTAACCGCTGTATACGTGGCTATCGATCCGGATGCCGTGGCCGCCTGGAAAATGTAAATTATTAATTTTTCCGGGGCTTGGTCTGAAGCCGGCTCCGGGGTCTTCGGCGTTGATACGGCATTCCATAGCATACAACTTGGGCGTGTAATTCTTCCCGGAAACGCGTTCGCCTGCCGCGACTTTAATTTGTTCTTTGATCAGATCGAAATCGGTGACTTCTTCGGTGATAGGGTGTTCTACTTGGATACGGGTATTCATTTCCATAAAGTAGAATTCACCGTATTTATCGACCAGGAACTCGACAGTGCCTGCTCCTTCATAACCGATGGCTCGAGCACCACGAATGGCTGCCTCACCCATTTTTTCCCTCAATTCAGGGGTAATTGCCGGGGAGGGGGTTTCTTCTACCAGCTTTTGGTGGCGGCGTTGTATGGAACAATCGCGTTCCGACAAATGGCTGACATTTCCGTACTGGTCACCTACAATTTGAATTTCGATATGGCGTGGATCTTCTACATATTTTTCCAGGTAGAGGCCTGCGTTTCCGAAGGCTGCGCCCGCTTCGGTACGGGCGTCATTCCAGGCTTTTTCAAACTCACTAGCTTTATGGACGATACGCATACCGCGGCCACCGCCACCAGCTGTTGCTTTGAGGATGACCGGAAAACCGATTTCTTTGGCTAAGCTAATGCCTTCTTCGAAGGAGGTCAAAATCCCCTCGGATCCAGGTATAACAGGGACACCGGCGTCGCGCATGGTCTTTTTCGCAGTCGCTTTGTCACCCATTGCGTTGATTTGCTCGGCTGTTGCTCCGATGAACTTGATGCCGTAATCCTGGCAGATTTGAGCAAATTCTGCATTTTCCGAAAGAAAACCGTAGCCTGGATGGATGGCATCAGCACCGGTAATTTCGGCTGCGGAAATAATATTCAGAATATTCAGGTAAGAGGCTTTACTGGCTGCTGGGCCAATGCAAACCGCCTCGTCGGCAAAACGGACGTGTAAACTTTCGCGGTCGGCCACCGAGTAGACGGCCACCGTTTTGATTCCCATTTCGCGACAAGTACGGATAACCCTGAGTGCAATCTCTCCCCGGTTAGCTATAAGTATCTTTTTAAACATATAAATACGGATCTCTACAACAATGTTCCCAATTTCGGCACCGACCGAAATTAGGCTGTCATAACCTCAAAGAGTGGCTGATCAAATTCCACCGGTGAGGCGTTTTCAACCAGAATCCTTACAATTTTGCCCGAAACTTCCGATTCAATTTCATTGAACAACTTCATCGCTTCGATCACACAAACCACTTGACCGGGTCTGACTTCATCGCCTATATTGACAAACGCAGGCGATTCCGGACTGGATGCGCGGTAAAAAGTACCAATCATGGGCGATTTGATCGTTACGATTTTCGACTTATCAGCCGTGTTTTCCGCAGCGGGTTCTTCAGCTTCTATCTTAGGGGGAGTGGGTGTTGCAGCAACGGGTTGGGCAGCGGGTACAACAGGTGCAACTACCGGTGCTTGTGCTACGACAGCTGCTGTAGAGTGTCTTTTTACCTTTACTTTTAGACCGTCGTTTGTTTCAATACTGACTTCATCCAACCCTGAATTGGCGATGAAATCAAGCAATTTCTGAATTTCTTTGATTTCCATTCTAAGTGACTATTAGCCTATTTTCGATTTCCTGAATTAACCCAAGCGTTACTTAACCCTTTCCAGGTACTCATACGTTTTGGTATCAACCCGGATTTTTGTGCCTTGTTCAATGAACAAAGGAACCATAATTTTCGCTCCTGTTTCTACTTCAACGGCTTTCTTAGGAGAATTGGCCGTATCTCCACGTATTCCCGGCTCAGCATAGGTAACCTCTAGCTCTACCGAAGCGGGGAGTTCGCAAGTAAGTGGCGTATCGTTTTCGGTATTGATCAGAATTTCCACTTCCTGACCTTCTTTCATCAAATCCGCATTCTCGATCAGCTTTTCTTCAATCAATACCTGCTCGAAGGTCTCGGTATTCATGAAGTTATACCCCATTTCATCTTTATACAAATATTGGAATTTATGACGTTCTACACGAACGGGGTAAATAGTAGCTCCGGACGAGAAGGTATGTTCCAGCACACGGCCGGTAGTAAGACTGCGCAACCGGGTTCTGACAAAGGCATTCCCTTTCCCAGGTTTCACATGTTGGAATTCAATGATCTGGTAGAGATCATTATTAAACTTAATCACAAGGCCATTGCGAATATCGGTCGTAGTTGCCATGTTTATTTAACTTTTAAAGAACTGTTGGCTCAAATGCTGTAAATTAAATAAAAAAGATTAGTAAGCCCATTTTACGTAGGCTGAGGCCCAGGTGAATCCTCCTCCAAACGCAGCTAGAATTAGGTTGTCACCTTTTTTCAAGCGCTTTTCATAATCCCACAAACAAAGTGGGATGGTTGCGGCTGTGGTATTTCCGTAGTTTTCAATATTCAGCATCACCTTATCGGATCCCACACCCATGCGGTTGGCAGTGGCATCGATGATTCGTTTATTGGCTTGGTGCGGCACCAGCCAATTGACGTCGTCGCCGGTCAGGTTATTTCGTTCCATGATCTCAGCGGCTACATCGGCCATGTTTTTGACCGCATATTTGAATACTTGAGGACCGTCTTGGTAAATGTAATGCCAGCGTGCTTCGATGGTATCATGTGATGGCGGGTATCGACTGCCCCCGCCTTTTTGGTTGAGGTACGGAAGTCCCGCTCCGTCCGAACGTAAGATGGCATCGATAACCCCTACCCCTTCTTCGGAGGGTTCTAACATTACGGCACCGGCGCCATCGCCAAACAAAACGCAGGTAGTCCGGTCGGTATAATCTACGATTGACGACATCTTGTCGGCTCCGACCACGACTACTTTTCGATATTTGCCGGTTTCTACAAATTGGGCACCCATGGCCAGAGCGTAGACAAAACCGGAGCAAGCGGCTTGTATATCGAAGCTACCGGTGTTTTTGATCCCCAGCATGTCACAGACCAGGTTGGCTGTAGAGGGGAAGATAAAATCGGGGGTTACGGTGGCACAAATCAAAAGATCCACCTCCTCGATCGACGTATGGGTGTTCTCCAGTAAACCTCGCACAGCTTCAACTGCCATGTGAGAAGTTCCCAGTCCCTCACCTTTGAGGATGTGGCGTTGCTTGATCCCCGTTCGTGAAACGATCCATTCATCGTTTGTGTCTACCATTTTTTCCAAATCTGCATTCGTGAGAATGTCAGGGGGTAAGTAGCCTTGCACGCCGGTGATCGCAGCCTTAATTTGGGTCATATTTCCTTACTTAACGTACTATTCGCTTAAAAATCTGACTAGGCGAGAGCCTTAACTATATGACGATAAGCACCCGCTTTAACCTGGCGAACAGCCAGGTTAATCATATTACAAATGGCCAGAGGTGATGACATGCCGTGTGCAATCATAACATTGCCATTGACGCCCAAAACCGGGCTTCCTCCAATGGCCTCGTAATTGGTTTGATCGATAAAACTGTCTTTAAAACCTCTCGCTTTCGAAATCGGGTACAGTGATTCGCCCAATTTATACAATATATTCCCGGTAAAGCCGTCCGTCACGATGACGTCGGCCTTGTTGGTAAAAAAGTCTTTTCCCTCAATATTACCGATGAAGTTAATCCGTTTATTCTCGCGGAGCAACACATAAGCAGCCTGTGTGAGCAACGACCCTTTCTGCTCTTCTTCCCCAATATTCATTAGGGCAACACGAGGCCGCTCAACATTGTAGGTGTACTGGTAATAAATGGAGCCGATTTCTCCGAATTGGGCTAGCGTTTCAGGTTTGCAATCCGCATTGGCACCAATATCCAACATAATGGACTGGGAACCGTCGATCTGGGGGACAATGCCCGCAATGGCAGGACGAAGTAATCCAGAGATTGCTTTGATGCTGAAAAGAGAACCGACGGTCATAGCACCGGTATTCCCGGCACTGCAAAAAATATCGACAGCTTCGTCTTTCAACAATTTGAAACCAACGGAAATACTCGAGTCGGGCTTATGAGCCAATGCCTTCGTAGGGTGTTCACCCATTTCGATGACCTGCGAGGCATGTACTATCTCAACAACGCCATCTGGGATATCGTATTTCTGAATCATGGGGCGCACTACCTGCTCATCACCGATGAGTACAACCACAACATTCGCATCCAGACCGGGAATTGCCTTTGCGACACCTTCTACAACTGCTGCTGGTGCGTAATCACCGCCCATGGCGTCTACTGCAATTTTCATCTAACGCGGTTAAATTGGAATGGGATAACGCTCGTAAAATTAGCAGTTGATTTGGAGTAATAAAGAAATCCGCAACAACTTTTATTGGTTGTTGCGAATTTTATAACTTTTATCGCCTGAAAATCAGACGGTTTTAGTATACCCCTCTACTACAATTTTTCCTTTGTAATATAGGTTGCCCTCATGCACATGAGCGCGGTGCGACTGATGAATTTCACCGGTTGTAGGATCAACCGAAAGTTGCTTTGAAGTCAATGCATCGTGCGATCTGCGCTTATCGCGACGGGTAGATGAATGTCTT
>JBAYRB010000265.1:0-4801 GCA_041676905.1 Spirosomataceae bacterium | reverse complement strand
GTCGCTTTTTCAAACAACCCCACATAGTATTATATGATAACGAAATCTGGCCTTTTAAAATTTAAACTAGGATTACCCTCCCCCGCTTACCGCCTCTGAAGTACTTTCCCATTTTAAAGGGAACCTCCCTGAATAACCGCAAGAAATCCGCGTTTCCCTTTTACAAAAATTTCCCTTTCGCTGTCTATTTAAAGGGCAAGCCGACTTAGTTATGAATCGGCTCCGCCTTAAAACCCTTACGGTTAACCAACTTGATCACTTCATCTTCTGTAATTCCATCCGATTTAACAGTGAGTATTTTATCCTGGTTGGTAATGTCCACCTCCCATTGAGCAATCCCTTCCGCACTATCAAAATCGGATTGCACCTTGGCTACACATCCCTCGCAATTAATATTGGTTTTGAATTTCAAATCTTCCATGTTTTCAAATAATTATATTAGAATAAGTTACAAAAAATTATTGACTTTTTCAAAGCTTGACTACCGCTTCCATTTCAATCGCAAACTATTGGTTACGACACTGACACTACTCAATGCCATAGCCCCCCCGGCGATCATCGGGTTCAGTAAAAATCCGTTCAAAGGATATAAAATTCCGGCAGCAACCGGTATTCCGATGACGTTGTAAATAAACGCCCAAAACAAATTTTGTTTTACCGTTGCTACGGTTTGTTTGGAAAGCTGAATGGCCGTCGGGATCTTTTTCAAATCCGAAGAAATAATGGTCATTTTCGCAACGTCCATCGCTATATCGCTACCCTTTCCCATCGCAATACTGACGTCTGCCTTTGCCAGGGCGGTGCTGTCGTTAATACCGTCACCAACCATCGCAACGGTTTTTCCCTGTTCCTGCAACCGTTCGACAAAATCAGCCTTGTCCTGCGGCAGCATTTCCGATTGATAATGGGTGATACCGGTTTGATGAGCAATGGCCTGTGCGGTAGCCTCGTTATCGCCCGTTAACATGTATATTTCGATACCCATTTCATTTAGCGTATGAATCGCTTCCACGGAGGTGGGTTTTATTTGGTCGGCGATGGCGATTACCGCCAAGGCAGTCTGTGAATTAGCAAACCATATGACCGTCTTAGCTTCTCGACTCCACTTTTCCGCTTTGGTTTGCAATGATTCGGGAAGTTCGATGGCATTTTCACCCATCAGCTTCTTATTTCCGATGTAATAGGTTTCGTTTTGATAAACCGCAGCAACACCCTTACCGGTAATACTCTCGAATTTCTCAAGGGTTAATGTTTTGGGCTCCTTGAAATAATGGACGACCGCATCAGCTAACGGGTGCTCAGATTGCTTTTCCATACTAAACAAGATAGCTCTATCCGTTTCATGCTCGTTTAACCAATGGACATCGGTCACTCGAGGACTTCCCTCGGTGATGGTCCCGGTTTTGTCCAAAATGATGGCGTTAATCTTTTGAGCAAGTTCCAAACTCTCCGCATCCTTAATTAAGATGCCTTTTTCCGCACCCTTCCCTACACCCACCATGATAGCCGTTGGGGTAGCCAGTCCCAGCGCACACGGACAGGCTATGACCAGTACAGTGACGGCCGATAACAGCCCGTGCGAAATTGCATTTTCGCCTCCAGAAATGATCCAGACAACCAGACTTAGAAGCGCCACTCCCATCACAACCGGCACGAAAACCGCTGCAATTTTGTCGACCAACTTTTGGACAGGCGCTTTACTTCCCTGCGCATCCTGCACCATTTTAATGATTTGTGACAGCATCGTCTCTTTGCCAACTTTTACGGCACGGAACCTAAAACTCCCTTTTTGGTTGATCGTTCCGGCATACACCATGTCATTCTCCTGTTTCGAGACAGGTAATGACTCTCCGCTAAGCATGCTTTCGTCGACGTAGGAAGCTCCGGATACTACCCTCCCATCCAAGGCTATTTTTTCGCCAGGTTTCACCAATAGAATGTCACCTACCCTAACGTCTTCGATGGGCACGATCCGTTCTGTATCATCTTCCCCTATGACGACCACATTTTTAGGTTGCAGTCCCATCAGTTTTTTAATGGCAGTAGAGGTATTGCTCTTAGCACGCTCTTCCAGAAGTCTGCCCAGCAAAATAAAAGCAATAATCACGGCCGCCGCTTCGAAGTATACGTGAGCTTCTAATCCTCTTTGCTCCCAGAAGTCGGCAAAGAGCATATTAAAAACACTAAACAGATAGGCAATTCCCGTACTCAACGCTACCAGGGTGTCCATATTGGCAGACCGGTGTCGGGCTTGCTTCCAGGCATTGACGAAAAAGTCTCGTCCCAGCCAAAGCACCACTGGCGTTGAAAAAATCCACATCAGGAGGTTCGCATAAGGAATATCCATAAAAAACATCCCTATCGCCACCACGGGAAGGGATAGTACAATAGCCCAGACCGTTCTGACTTTCAACTTTTGAAGTTTACGAGCATGAATCTCATCCAAGGACTCCTGCAATTCAGTCTCCTCTTTAATAAGTAAATCATATCCCGCTTCTTGTACGGCCTTCCTTAATTTCCCAGCATGGGTAAGGTTTGGGAGATACTCTACAGTCAAATTTCCCGTGGCAAAATTCACCGAAGCATCCAACACACCGGTTTCATACCGAACCACACTCTCTGCGCTACTTGCACATGAGGCACAACTCATTCCCAACACGGGGAAAGTCTCCTTCACAGACGGGACGCCGTAACCGAGATCTTTGATTTTGTTAATGGCTTTTGTAAGTGCTTCCGAATCCTTTATTCGGACTCCCGCTCGTTGGTTATTGAGTTCTACGTGATAAGAGTCGATTCCTTCTACTTGCGCCAAACCTTTTTCAAGGATCTGTGCACAATGTTCACTGTTGACACCCTCTAAAGGGATATAAACAGTTTCATCGTTTATCTTCATCTGTTCCAAGTTCTTGATCATATACAAAAGTGCCCAATTTTTCTCAGAACACTTTTACGAAACTTTGGACCAGGTTTACAATATTTCAGGCCGAGCAGATTTAAATCTAATTACGAATTTCAAGGAACGGCTACGAACTTGCCCAGACAGGCTTCGATACAGCTAAAACCGATCGTGACGGAATGGGGCGTAAGCTCATAATAAGTCCAGATCATGGGAGGCGTATTTTCTTGAGCTTCGGAAGTTAGTCTTATCTTATTATCCTCGAGGAGTTCATAGGTATCGTAGACGTTGGTCGACGAATAAATGGGTCCGCGAATTTCACGAAAGCTACCTCCTCTTTCAAAAACCAGAATTCGTTCGGCCCCTTTGGCTACCGGTTGAAAAGTGCCACTTCCGTCCCCGGGATCGCCTAGTTCTTCAACCAAACGCCATTTACCCATGATGCCGTTGTTTTGCGTGGTGGGTTCAGGGGCGGTGCAAGCTCCTAACACGAGGCAGCAGCAGGCACTTAGAAACAGGTAAATCGTTTTCATGAACATTAGTTTTGATCCTTAAGATCCTTTTTCATCAACACTGGTTGTAAGCCAAAATAAAAATTACTGGTCTGGTTTGGTTTGATTTGCCAACTGAAGAATATTACTATTTTTGCATAAAAATAAATTGAAGATCCGTGACCTTTGATTATCCTACTCAAGACAAGACCCGACATAAATACCTGCAGTTAGCGGAAATCCTTGGCAATCAAATTAACGAAGGGCAACTTCGAATTGGCGACCAATTACCTTCGGTCAATCAGCTCGCCTCGACCTACGGCATGAGCAAAAGCACGATTTTGATGGGCTTAAATCATCTCAGTGAAAAGGGCATCATCGAAGCAGTATATCGGAAAGGTTATTTTGTAAGGAAAAGCAGTGCTGACCATGATTTTCGCATTTTTTTGCTGATGGATAAAATCACGGTCTTTAAGGAGGAGCTTTACCAAGCCATCTATAATCGGTTAAAGGACCGGGCTGAGATCGACGTATATTTCCATAACCACAACTTTCGCCTTTTCGAAAGACTTATTATGGAAAACCTCCATAACTACACTCATTTCATCGTCATTCCTATTTTGGAAGAGGACGTCACCGAAATTTTAAACCAAATACCTGCCAATAAACGCATTATACTTGACGCCAATTACGAAGGCCTAGAGGGAAATTATTCCGTCGTATATCAAGATTTCGCCGGCGATTTGTATTCAGCCTTGCGCGATGTACGTAACCGTTTGGAAAAATACCAGCGACTGGTACTTATTCTTCCCGAGAACATCTATTTCGGCCATTTGGTCCGAGACGGCTTTGAAAAATACTGTCAGGAATTCCATGCGAAATCACTCATTATTCCTAAGATCACGGAGGAGCATTTCACCCAAGGTGATGCCTATATCACGCTCAATCGCTATGACATTGACGATGTAAACCTTATTAAATTTGCCCATAAACGAAATTTTCAACTAGGGAAAGACATCGGTTTAATTTCCTATAACGATCTCTACGTGAAAGAGGTCTTGGAGGGAGGCATTACGGTCATTAGCGCCGACTTCACGCGCATGGGCGAAGAAGCCGCCAACCTCATTGCCGAAAATCGGTTCGCCCGCATCAAAAGCCCAAGCAAACTGATCATCCGATCATCCCTCTAATTTTTTTAATACTCTGTTCTGGTTTGTATTGGTTTGGTTTGATTTTTTTTTACATTTGTTGTCGACGGCCTAATTCCAACCCAAAGAGTTAAAGATTCGTCAAAACAAAATCGACTTTAACTAAACCCATTAACCTTTAATTTATAGACATTCTTTACCCATGATCTTTTCCCAAAAAATCCGAGTAATCCTATGCTTTGCGATCCTAGCAACTACCCCAACCT
>JBAYRB010000264.1:0-4815 GCA_041676905.1 Spirosomataceae bacterium | reverse complement strand
GAATATGCCACGCTGATTGAAGAGAATTTCGCTTCGGCCTATTTTAATCTTGGAAACTCTTACATGAATCTGCAAGAGTTTGAATCGGCTATCCCGCATTACCTAAAAGTCATTGAAATCGAAGGGCCGCAGCCTGAAACCTACTGTTGTCTAGGAACCTGTCATGAGAAGCTGGAAAATTATGGCAGAGCAATAGAATATTATCAAAAAGCAGTCAAAATGGATCCACACTGGGATGATGGCTGGTTTGGGCTCGGTATTTGCATGGGCGAACAAGAACGGTGGTACGAAGCTGTGGGTTTCATTCGTAAAGCGATAGAAGTCTCAGAGCTAAATCCGGACTACTGGTTAGCTTTGGCCGAAATGGAATATAGATTAGGCAACCTGCTATCGTCTATGGAAGCCTTTGAAAAGTCGGTCGAGATAGAGCCTTCCAACCCAGATGTTTGGTTGAAATGGTCGCAAGTGCACTTCGATCAAGGAAATCATAGCCGGGCTTTGGAGCTCATTCAAGCTGCCATCGATGATATGCCTGATGAAGCCGATCTTTACTATCGCGCTACGGCATACCTTATCAAAATGGGTGAATACCGGGAAGCTTTACTCCATTTGGAAATCGCGCTCACCCTTGATTATGAGGGGCATATACAATTGTATGAGCTCTTCCCAGACTTAGAGAAGCAAAAAGCTCTCTTTAAAATCATTGAACAATACCGCACAAGATAAATTTATCCATTATTCAGAGCACCTGGCGCTCGCTCATCTTTTTATAGATAAAAGCCAGAATAACTTCTAGAGCGGTATCAAAAGAAGTATTGTTATTAACTACTAAATCGGCTGCAGCACGTAAAGGTTTTACATATTTGTCATAGGTAGGACCAATGTGATTTTCCCACCGATACAATACATCCAGTAAATCATAACCCCGCTCGTCATTATCCCTGATAATTCGCCGTTTTATTTTTACATGCTCCTTGGCGTCAACAAAAATCTTCAAATCGATTTCGTTGGCAACATCGGAATAATAATAGATAAATAACCCCTCCACTACGATGACCGGTCTTGGGTAAACGGTCAATATACGGGGAGTTTTTCGCGGGTTATTATAGGTATGTTCGGTTTGGTGAATGACTTCCCCCCTTTTTAAAGCAGCGATATGACTAGCGAATAACTCGTAGTCAATGGTTTCAGGTAAATCAAAATTTTCAATCCCATTTTCGTCTTTCGGTATCTGATGAATAGGTCGGTAATAATTATCTTGCGAAATATGGCTGACCGATTCTTCAGGAAGTGAATGGATCAATCGGTTCATGAAAAAGGTCTTTCCCGAAGCACTTCCACCTGTGATACCGACAACAAAAGGCTTATTTTCTTCACTCATGTTTGATTTAACCCTATCCTTGAAGGGGCGCAATTTGTCCCCTGAGAAATTTTCGATTAACGTTTAATTAGAACCTCGTCAAAATTCATCAATGTACTAGCCACAACGGTATAGGCTGCCAATTGTGGGGTTGGCAAATTCGGATCAGCAGGCTTCTCTCCTACTTTCAAAAGCTCCCGGCCTTTCTGTGGATTTTGTTTGAAAGTCTCCACTTCCTGCTGGTAAAGTTCACGGAGAATTTCCATCTCCTGCTGCGTCGGGTTGCGACTGACCAAACTCTTGAAACAATAATTTATCACTTCCTCAGGTTCACCACGGGTATTGGCCACCGCTCGTTGGGCAAGAACTCGGGCCGCCTCCACAAACTGAGGGTCATTCAGCGTTACCAATGCCTGAAGTGGTGTACTGGTCTTCTGCCTTTTTACCGAACAAAAATGTCTTTCCGCTGCGTCAAAATTTAACATCATTGGAGGAGGAGCGCTTCGCTTCCAATAGGTATACATACTTCGACGGTAGAGGCTGTCCCCGTGGCTTTGGACATAAACAACGGCATTTCGGGTTGCCAGTGCTTCCCAAATCCCATCGGGTTGATATGGGTAGACCCCCGGTCCTCCAATATCTTTTACCAAAAGTCCACTGGTAGCGAGTGCATTATCTCGGGTTTGCTCAGCACTAAGTCGACCGGCTTGACTACGGGTGTAAAGCCTATTTTCAGGATCCTTTTGAGCTAGCTCCGGAGTAACGTTAGAAGATTGTCGGTAGGTAGCCGACATCACCATTAATTTATGAAGAGCTTTCACATCCCATCCCGATTTTCTAAACCATACCGACAACCAATCCAATAATTCGGGATGTGTAGGCAATTCACCCTGATTACCAAAGTCTTCTGGCGTTTTTACCAAACCTCGACCGAAAATTTCCTGCCAGAAACGATTGACGGTTACCCTTGTAAACAAGGGGTGGTCAGGATGTAAAAGCCATTTCGCCAAACCAAGTCTATTTTTAGGATATTCGTCTGGGATTTTAAAAAACTGGTGAGGGGTATCAGGCTCCACTTCGTAGTCGGGAGCATCGTAAACACCTCGTTTTAACAAATAGGTCTTTCTCGGAAATTTGCGCTCTTTCATGACCATCACGTCGATCTGATGATTGAGTATTTCGGTCTCCTGTGCGATCGCTTCCCGATGATCTGATAAAGCTTGTATGTAATCTTGTCGGTAATTCTCAAGATAATAACTATACAAATACGCTCGCTCTATCTCTTGGTTACTGCCTAATGCCTTTTTGACTTCGTTTTCCCCTGTAAAAATACTTCTAATTTCCAACGGGTTGAGGTGACGTGAATAAACTCGAAGTTCATCCACCTCAAAATCCTTCGTATATTGATCGGCTAACCTACCTATTAACATATCACTAAAACCCCAATTCGAGTTTTTCTTGCCGTGTAGAAGACTCTGATTAAGTTGGTCATTTGCCACCATCACCGGCATCTCCTCCCCGTTCAGATACATTTTTACACCCCGGGCTCGACTTAAACCGTCATAGGTAACCGCCAAATGTACCCATTCTCGTAGGGGGACTTTCTCTTTACCAATTAACTCAATGGCATTTTCCGGCCATACATTGCTCAGCGTGAATCGGAAAGTACCATCTTCTTCCCTAAACAAATTCCAGCCCCGATAGCCGTTAAAGACACCGTTTGACTTATGAATTAGCGAACCTACTGTTTTCTCATCGTGCAAATACATCCATATGCTAAAAGAGAAAGGCTGATTTCGTTCATACCAGCCCATAGGTCGTGGGAAACGAATCGCATTTTCACCGTAGATATACCTCGATTTTCCAAATTTCCCGTCTTTTATGGAGGCACGCGCTAAGCTATCATCCCCCTCCACTAAGGCACTATCCAATCCCATTGCAGCTACATTAGCAATCCGTTTGGGTTTTGAATCATCAAAAGTATAATGACCCACCAGATCTTTGTCCAGAGAGATGAGTGAATCGTCTATCGTTGCTATGTTTTTCAGCCAGGAATCAAACTCTTGCCGAGCGGATTTACTTATCTCACCACGTTGCAGTGTTGCCTTCGTTTTTACTTGAGTGAGATTACGGAGTTGATCCTCAGCTTCTGGCGTAGGTAATACGATGGTAGGACTTGCTTCTCCATTGTACGGTATCTGCCCGTTCTCGTTATTGTTATTAAAAAAGGCATAAAGGGAAAAATAATCTTTCTGACTGATAGGGTCGTATTTATGGTCATGACAGCGGGCACATTCCGTCGTTAATCCTAAAAAAGCCGCCCCAAATGTATTGACCCGGTCAGCAACGTATTCATTACGATATTCCTCCGGCACGATGCCTCCCTCCTGGCTTTGCTGATGGTTTCGGTTAAATGCTGTAGCTAGCATCATGTCCCGGGAAGGATAGGGCAAAAGATCACCCGCAAGTTGCCAAGTAACGAATTGGTCAAAGGGCATATTCTCATTAAAGGAACGGATCACCCAGTCACGATATGGCCACATGGTCCGAGGACCATCATCCTGATAACCGTGCGTATCGGCATACCTTGCCAGATCCAACCAGGGAACCGCACGATGTTCTCCATAGTGTTTCGAAGCCAATAGGCGATCTACTACTTTTTCATACGCATTGGGGCTGGTATCGGCGAGAAACGCATCGACTTCCTCGGGAGAGGGTACTAAACCGGTGAGATCCAGGTAAACTCTACGTAGAAGAGTCGTTTTCTCGGCTTCTCGCGAGGGCTGTACTCCTTCTTCCTCCATACGACTCAAAATAAAACGGTCGATTTCATTTTGGCACCAGGAGTCGTTTTTAACCTTCGGAACCTGGGGGTCGGTCACTTTTACAAATGACCAATGAGGTTTATACTCTGCTCCTTGTTCGATCCATCGAATCAAAATGGCCTTTTCCTCAGCCGACAACGTCAAATGGGATTCCAAAGTAGGCATCCTTTTCTCCGGATCGTCGGAGAGAATTCGATGCACCAGCTCACTTTTAAAGGGTTTTCCGGGTACAATCGCTCGAAGGCCACTTTCCTCATTCTTAGCTCTTGCTACTGCTTCTACATCAAGACGAAGCCCCGCTTGAATTTTATTTTCATCCGGACCATGACAAGCAAAACAACGATCGGAGAGAATAGGCTTAACATCCCGAATATAATCGACCTTGGCCGGGATATTGGCCATAGCCAATTCTACCTCATCAGGTAATTCCCCTGAACCGGAACAACCGGAAATACAAATTATTAGGAGTAGAATCGATAGTTTCGACAAGTTGTTCATTTCGGGTGTACGCATCGTTAATAAAACCCACTTGATGACCGTTTGTGCTTCTAGTTCCCTTCTTCCCTTTGGTCATTATTTAAAACAACTCCCACCTGGGATTTCTACTTATTCGGATAGTGATAGGGTTCG
>JBAYRB010000263.1:0-4823 GCA_041676905.1 Spirosomataceae bacterium | reverse complement strand
ATAGGCATTCGGCTCCTCAGATTTGGACTAGAAATACTCTCTGGAAGTGGGCTGCCGCCTGTATCATATTGGTTTCGGTAAGTATCGGCCTCTTTTATGAAAAATCCTCTCCAATTATCTACTCAAACACTGATTCGGCCAGTCCAATAGGAAAGGATAAAGGATCCTTTAGGCACTTTTCGTCGACTGATACTGAAAAATCGATTGTTCTAGCCGATGGTTCGCAAATAATACTTTCTCCTTTTAGTAGTATTGAATACCCAGAAATTTTCGATGCTAGCAAAAGGGAAGTGTACTTGACGGGCAAAGCTTTTTTCGAAGTGGCGACCGATCCGGAAAAGCCATTCTTCGTCTATTCGGGGCAAATTGTAACCCGTGTACTAGGAACAAGCTTTTGGGTAGACGGCAGCAAGCCTGGTAATGATATTGAGGTAGCGGTGGTAACCGGAAAGGTTTCCGTATCTAAACGCACTGAAAATTCAAATTCCCCTTCGGGACCCATCAAAGGAGGTGCTATATTGACTGCCAATCAAAAAGTCAGGTTCGTAATCGATAGTGATCATTTTGAAACTGGGCTAGTCGATAATCCTGTACCACTATTTCCAGCGGGTAACCTAGAGCTGTCCACTCCCGATTTCAACTTTGACGACACGCCCATCGCCGATGTAGTTTTCCAATTGGAAAAAACCTACGGCATTGAAATTATTCTAGAAAACAATTCCCTGAAAAATTGCTTATTCCGGGGGGATATCAAACAACAATCGCTTTTCACCAAACTCGACTTATTATGTGCCTCTATAGGTGCTGAATATGAAGTTCGTGGAACTCGAGTGTTGGTGCGAGGTAAAGGATGCTCATACTAAACACAATACTGCCTATGACTATTTAATCCCAAAACACAAATAGAGCCGAAAGTGTTGCGACCACTTTCAGCTCTTAATGTTGGCCCAAAACTAAATACGAACTCATGAATGCATATATGAGATGGGGCCTTGTCTTGTCAATTTTTTAACCTTAACAAAACTTACAAAGCTAATGAAAAAAAGTATAATCACTCATCCTTATGTCGGACACCTTATGAAGATCACCTTCATTCAAACCCTATTGATATGCTTAGGCATTTCTCTGGGCTATGCCCACACAGGGGTTAGTCAAGAGTTACTCGACCGTAAGGTAACTCTTAACCTGGACAATGTAGAAATCAAAAAAGTACTTGTTCAGATTGAAAGACAGGCAAAAGTTAAATTTGTATATAGCCCCAATGCCATTGGTGCAACGCGACGGGTGTCGGTTGTAGCGGTAAATCGCAAATTGTCAGAAGTATTAAACCTGGCTTTAAAACCTCTTAACATCTCCTACCGGATAATTGGTGGGCAAATCATGTTGCAAAATGAACCTCAACCCCCAAAAACTAACCTCGAATTTCTTCAGAAGGAAGAAGTAATCAATTGGAATGTGAGAGGGGTAGTGACCGATGAAAACGGAGATCCCCTCCCTGGTGTTAGTATCCTACTCAAAGGAACCCAACGTGGGATCATTAGTAATGTGGACGGTGAGTATTCAATTGAAGTGCCCGACGAACATGCCGTGTTAGTTTTTTCCTTTGTTGGATATTTATCGCAGGAACATACGGTCGGGCAGCGATCAATCCTCGACGTTCGGATGGTCGTTGATCAAAAGGCACTTGAAGAAGTTGTGGTCGTGGGTTATGGAACAGTTAGAAAATCAGATTTAACCGGATCGGTAGGAACCGTCAAGGCAGAGGTACTACAAGAAAGACCAGTTTCTTCACTAAATCAAGGCCTATCCGGACGAATCGCTGGTGTAAACGTATCCTCTAATTCAGGCCGACCCGGGGGGCGAGCTAATATTCGTATTCGCGGAGCTAGCTCCATCTCGGTTTCCAACAACCCGCTTTACGTAATTGATGGGGTGATTCTAAACGCAGTAGACATGCAAAATGGAAGTACACCTATCGACTACCTAAATCCGAATGACATCGCGTCGATTGAAGTCCTTAAAGACGCCTCTTCTACAGCCATTTATGGCGCAAGAGGAGCCAATGGCGTGATAATGATAACTACAAAAAGAGGAACTACATCTGGATCCGGTAGGGTTACCTATGACGCAGATTTCGGACTTGGTTGGGCCCCTAAACTTATCCCCGTACTCAACTCAAAAGAATTTTTAGAAGTCGAAGAAATTATATATGCTAACGCTGCTAAGTATGACCCGGTCGGTTGGGCTACAGGTACCAAATACACTAATCCGGTTGAAAAAAGAACTAATCCCCTTCTCTTTGATGCAAATGGTAACCCACTTTACGATACGAACTGGCAAAAAGAAGCGCTACGAACCGCCTTCTCCCAAAATCACCAACTTGGCTTTACGAATGGTAACGAAAAAGGCAGCTATGGAGCTTTCCTGAATTACCGTAACGAGGACGGCATCGTATATGGATCTTGGCAAAAAAGATACGCCGGCCGTTTCGTCTTCGATAGCGAAATAAAGAGCTGGCTAAAGGTTGGTGGATCCTTAGGCTATACGGATCAAAACGAAAAACAAATCGACCAACTTGGGGGTGGCGGCATCACCATGATGCGCCAGGTTTTAGAAGCCCTGCCCATCATTCCTGTTCGGTATGCGGACGGATCTTGGGCAAGTAACAGAGATTATCCAGGAATGGAAGGCGGCGATAATCCCATTCGGGTTGCTGATGAACGGCTCTACTTCCTCCGCACACAAACAATGCTTGGTAATGTGTATGCAAATTTACGACTTGCGAAAGGCTTGGAATTCCGTTCGTCCGTAGGTACCAATATCATTAACCAACGTACAGACTACTTTGCAGCCGCAGGAATGCAATACATTTCCAACAATGGTGATGCGTCAGTTACAAACAATCGCTATAACTCATGGCAATTCGAGAATTACCTAACGTACAATTCGGACATAGCATCTATTCACTCAATTAATGCCATGCTTGGTATCTCCTGGCAACATGTCGACCGCTTCGACAACGTAGCACGTTCACAGAATTTCACCGACGCCTATTATCAATTTAACAATTTGGGAGCAGGAGCTACTGCGCTCGCACCCTCTTCATCGGCGACTGCCTACGGTCTGAACTCTTATTTTGCTAGGGTTAACTACGCACTGAATAATAAATATCTCTTCACCGTAACTGGCCGTATCGATGGTTCCTCCAAATTTGGTAAAGACAACCGTTACGCATTCTTCCCGTCAGCGGCCATAGCATGGAGAGTACACGAAGAAGACTTTATGCAAGATGCCACCGCTATTTCTAACCTAAAGCTGAGAGCTAGTTATGGCGCAACCGGAAACTCCGAGATACCTGCCTACCGAGCCCTGGCAGGCATGTCAAATTACGATGTAATTTTTAATGGTGCGAGACAAATTGGCGTAGGAGTTGGGCGTATGGCTAATTCAAACTTGCAATGGGAAAAGACAAAACAAGTCGACTTCGGAGTTGAATTAGGTCTATTCTCAAACCGAATTAATTTAGAACTAGATCTTTACCACCGAAAAGTAAATGAAATGCTGCTCGACGCGCCCCTCCCGTTAAGCAGTGGCTATAGCAGCATCTTTACCAATGTAGGAAGTATGGAAAACAAAGGCATTGAAGTTTCAGTTAATACGGTAAACCTCAAACTACCTGATTTCACTTGGAGTACCACTTTCAATTATTCGTTTAATAAAAACAAGGTACTTGCCCTATCCGGTGGAAGCGATATTTATTCTGGTGCTACCGTAATCCGCGTTGGCGAACCCGTTGGTTCCTTCTTTGGAAGAGTCCACCTGGGCACATGGTCGACGAATGAGGCGGAAGAAGCAAAACGCTATAACATGCTACCCGGTGACGTCAAATACCTAGACTTGAACGACGACGGCGTAATCAATGATAACGACCGAACCATTATTGGAAAAGGGATTCCAGATGGATACGGCACTTTCCTCAATACATTCCAGTATAAATCATGGTCACTTACCGTAGATCTGCAATATATGTACGGCAATGATGTCCTCGATCGCAGTATCCATTCACTGGAAGACCGCCAGGGTATTGCCAACAGTTATAAAACCGTATTGAATGCTTGGACTGAAAATAATCAAAATACACCCATCGCGCAGATTCGCCCCATAAACGCTTATTATACCACCAATAATGATAGCCACAAAATAACAGATGGATCATTTATACGGGGACGGAATTTGCTATTAGCCTATAATTTCCCATCTGCACTAGCTTCGCGATTAAAACTGGATAGACTTAGAGTTTATACCTCTCTTCAGAACTTCTTCATCGTAACGAAATACACCGGTTACGACCCCGAAGTCTCTAATTCAGGTTCTCCATTCGATCAAGGTTTCGGACTCTACGATTATCCCAAACCCAGGATATTCATGTTTGGAATCAATGTAGGTCTATAATGAATTAAACTACATAGTGAAATTGAATCTATCCAGAAATGAATTTTTGGTCAAATCAAATCCATCTGAAAACAATGAGAAAATCCATATATAATTTCCTATTATTCACCTTTGCTGCAGCTACCTTTACCAGCTGCTCTGACTTCCTTGAAGAATCAGATCCTAGTAACTTTACCGTTGAAAATTACTTTACGTTGCCTGCTCATGCCGAGGCCTCTGTCAACGCTGCCTATGCCAATATGCGTGATCCTCTATCGAGCGGGTTTGGTGGGGGCGCCTGGATGATGACCGAATTTGCAACGGGTCTTGCAGGTACCGATCTCGGACAAGCTGTTAACAGTTACTATGTCAAGGATCTGCGAAACACCTCT
>JBAYRB010000262.1:0-4828 GCA_041676905.1 Spirosomataceae bacterium | reverse complement strand
CCTCCGATGATGGCCACCATCAAGGGTAAGCCAAGGCGCGCTGCCCTGACAATGGACTCGGGTGTGCCTCCGACCGCTATCCAGATATCGAGTTTTCCATCAGGACGGGGATAGATTCGTTGCTTATTTAAGGGCGGTCGTACAGTTCCCGACCAGGAAACTTCCTCGTTTTCGTTGATCGTTAACAACAGATCCAATTTTTCTTCGAATAGCCGATCGTAATCCTGTAAATTATAACCGAAGAGCGGAAACGATTCTATAAAACTTCCACGACCGGCCATTAACTCTGCCCGACCATTTGAAATCAAATCTAGGGTTGAAAAGTTTTGGTAAATTCGGACAGGGTCGGCAGAGCTAAGTACCGTAACAGCGCTCCCGAGTTTAATATTTTTGGTGATGCTAGCAGCCGCTGAAAGTACAATTTCGGGGTTGGATACGGCATAGTCGTTCCGATGGTGTTCCCCAACTCCGAACACATCCAGCCCAACTTCATCGGCCAGTTTAATTTCTTCTAATAATTCTTTGAGTCGTTGACCTGCCGATTTTTTGATACGGGTTTGTAGGTCGGTCGACAGGTCCGCAAACATGCTTATTCCGAGTTCCATAGGTTATGATTCAAAAGCGTTAGTGTCTAATTGAGTACTTAACAAAAATAGGACCTTTCCGAATAGGATGCATTGATCTAAGTCAAGTTGGGTGAATTACTACCCACATAACCCTGAAATCGGATTCCATCGGTTATACCAAGAAGAAGCGGTCGGGAAAAGGCGGGCAACTCATTTTGATCAATTCCATTTAAAATGGACCCATAGAAGGGTTCTAACCTAGAAATGGTATAAAAATGATGTGTACTGAATATTTTACCTCCTTTTTTTGTTACTTAGTCAGGTCAATGCCTTTGATAGCGCGACAGTACCCATTTAATTTTCGTTAATTTAACCTTGTTGATGACCACTCAGGAAGAAATTAAAAAGCAAGTAGCCCGTTACGGTTATGTAAACGAGGCGATTTCCGAAGACATTGATCTAGTTGCGGAAATTAATCGCCTTAAAAAGGAAAAGAATGCGGTGATATTGGCTCATTATTATGTCGATGGCGCCATCCAGGATCTTGCTGATTTCATCGGCGATAGTTTGGGGCTTTCACAGCAAGCTGCTTCCACCGATGCTGACCTGATTTTATTTTGCGGTGTTCACTTTATGGGCGAAACCGCCAAAATACTAAGTCCAGAAAAGAAAGTGGTAATCCCCGATTTGAATGCGGGATGCTCGTTGGCTGATTCAGCACCAGCCGATCGTTTTGCGGCCTTTAAAGCACAGCATCCCGACCATTTGGTGATCAGTTATATCAACTGTTCAGCAGAAATTAAAGCCTTAACAGACATTGTATGTACGTCGTCCAACGCACTGCATATCGTTAACAGTCTACCCCCAGATCAAAAGATCATTTTTGCTCCTGACGCTAATTTAGGAAGGTATATTGCACATAAAACGGGTCGGGACATGGTACTATGGGATGGGGCTTGTATCGTTCATATTGATATTTCACGGGAAAAACTGGCGCAACTGATACGAGATAACCCCGATGCTCTTTTGATCGCCCACCCGGAATGTAAAGAGGAAATATTAAAACAAGCCGATTTTGTAAGTTCGACCACCGGCCTTTTAAAATTTGTAAAGGAGTCACCCCATCAAAAATTCATTGTAGCAACTGAAGCGGGTATCCTCCACAAAATGAAACAGGCGGCTCCAGAAAAAAAGATTATTCCGGCACCAGGTAACGACAATAATACCTGCGCTTGTTCGGAATGCCCCTATATGAAAATGAATACCCTCGAAAAATTATATAATGCGTTATTATATGAAGAACCGGAAATAACAGTTCCAGAGGATATCCGGGTGAAGGCCTACGATTCCGTTGCACGTATGCTCGAGTTGAGTAGAGGTATTTAAAGTTTGAGCAATAAAATGTACTGAGGGCGGGTTTGATACCGCCCTTTTCTTTTGTATTGAGAGCGTCTTTTACTTAAAAACTTTCCCGATCATATTTCCAATTTCGACAAAATCGTCGTGATTACTTACCGAGCGCTTTTCAATCGTATCGTCCCCTTCTCCTGCAAAAGGATACACCAGCAAGTAATTTTTATCGGTGAAACTGCTGTTGAGCATATCGGGGATAATCCGCATTTGGGGAGAATATGAATTCATTCCTGCCTTGGCCATCATCAAAATTAGGCTTTCGTTCTCACCCATGGTATCCACTATTTGTTCAAATTGCCGTTGACTGACCACCAAATTGAATTCCGCTTCTATATTGGCTTTCTTGGCGATATTTTTCAATACTTCAATGGTGGCAGCACCGCCGTAGAATTTGAGTATCGCGCCCGAATTTCGACCAATATTCCAAATACGTAATAGGGCAAAAAAGAAACCAGGTTCGGTGTGCGACTTGAATGGAAGCAGCACGATGTGATGTTTGATCGTCGATAGAGGTTGTACAGCGCTGGATATCAGTACGGTAGTGTAAGGATTTTGCAGATAACCATTATACAAATTATAGACAAAAGAAGGCGAAAACCCCTTATTTCGATCCAGGCCAATGATCAAATCAGAAACTTTCTTTTCCTTAATAACATTATTGATACCGTTAATCACATCGTTATCATAACGCGTTAAGGCTTGTAATTGCACGTCGGAGGCGGCTGCTAACTTAACCGATTGTGACAGAACCTTTTCCGCGTTTTTAATTGACGACTCATTCTTTTCCTCATTAATTACATTGAGGGCAAAAATTCGATCTGTATTGTTTTTGGCTTTGATCATCAATGCCAGGTTGACCATATTTTCCACGGTCTCTAAATGGTTCACCGCCAACAATATGTTTTCTTCTTCGGAGGTATTTCCGGCAACCGTTTCTTCATGATCTGCTTCCGCTAACTTGTTTGCATTCGACATCGTTACAAAAGAAGATACGGTACAGGAAACCAAAATTACTAGGATGGAACCGTTTAGTATGTGGTCGTTGAGTAGCCGAATGGGTTCTCCCAGTTCATTTTCTGAAATGATGACATTATAACCAACCATCACCGCAGCCAGGGTAGCAGCTGCCGAGGCAGAGCTCAGCCCAAAAATTAATCCGCCCTCTTCTTCCTGAAATCGGAACGTTTTTTGCGTCAATTTGGCGGCCAGATACTTGGTGCCAATCGCTAAGACGGTCATGATTGTGGCCACTTTGATGGTTTCCCAACCTTGTACGAAAGCCTTGAAATCGATGAGCATGCCCACACTGATCAGGAAAAAAGGAATAAAAATCGCGTTTCCTACAAACTCCACTCGATTCATCAGGGGTGAGGTATGAGGAATGAGTCTATTTAAGGCCAACCCCGCTAGGAAGGCTCCAATGATGGATTCGATGCCAGCTAATTCGGCTAGTAAAGCCGCCAGGTAAATCATGACCAACACAAAGATGTATTGGGAGATTTTGTCACTTACTTTTTTAAAAAACCACCTGCCTATCAGGGGAAATAAAAGCAGGACGATAAGGCCAAAAACAAGGACTGAAATAGACAGGCGTATCCAAAATTCATTTCCAACTTCGCCTTTCGCTATCCCTACACATACGGCTAAGACCATTAAAGCGAGGATATCCGTAATCATGGTTCCCCCCACCGTAATATTGACAGCCAGTCGTTTAGCTAAGCCCATGCGGCTAACCAGGGGGTAGGAGATCAGTGTATGGGAAGAAAATAAACTTGCGAATAATACCGACGTTAAGGGGGTAAAGCCCAAAATATAATACCCTCCCAAATAGCCTAGACACAAGGGGATGATAAAGGTAAATAAACCGAATGTGAGGCTTTTCCATTTGTGTTTTTTGAAGTCTCCCATGTCGATTTCAATCCCCGCTAAAAACATGATGTAGAGAAGGCCGGTGGTTCCGGTTACCACAATCGCACTGTCACGAGCGAGTACATTAAGTCCATTGGGACCGATGATCGCCCCGGCTATAATGAGCCCTAGTAAATGGGGTACTTTAACTTTGTTAAGCAGGAGGGGAGCTCCCAGGATAATCACCAGTAAGATCAGGAATTTGAGTACCGGATCTTCGACGGGCAGCGATAAATTATGAATATTGAGAAGTGGCATTAGTTTTATTCGGTCGTTGCAATACGGTTTAGTTCAACATTGAATTTCGCCGTACACCGGTTATCGATAGATAGAATCCTGATTCCTCGCATTTTGTTTTCCATCAGATCATTCAATACCACATTCATGACAACTTGCCGACTTGACGACGAGTCGCTTCTAAAATGCAGATTGATAATATCGGCAGTATAGGAGGCTTTATAAACTCTAACGAGCTTGTTATTCGTGACTACCTTCGTTACTAATTGGGTAGAATCACTACTAAAGATCCATGTGTCGTTGCGTTGGTCGCCTACGACATAGTCGGGGCAATTGGATTCAGTACATACTACACGTGCACTCCACTGTCCTTCTATATTTTCCGGCCAAGTGGAGATCATAGCCAGGGTGTCCTTCACAGCTATAATACTATCTCGCATTTTAAGCAGGGCGTAGTATTCTGCTTCTTTCAACGCAAATTGTTTTTCTTTCACCAATAAGTTCCTCTCGCGCATCGTCAGCCGTTCTTCCCTTTCCCGATCGTAGCAGGAGGCAAGGGTAACGAGGAGTAAAATCAAAAAAGCGTAATTCTTTGTGGTCATCGGTAAATGGCGGGTATGCCGGAATAGGGTGTGAATGAATTTATGGTTTGAGTAACGAAATTGCGATGCTGATTTGTGATAGATGAATGTTAAAAGTAACTT
>JBAYRB010000261.1:0-4832 GCA_041676905.1 Spirosomataceae bacterium | reverse complement strand
GTTAGGCGACCGGTACATGCTCAGGACAGTCAATTCTGAGGCTTGACGCAGGGAGACTTTCATTCAATAACCGGCAATAAAAAGTGGAGCTTTCATCACCCGGTTGGTAGTAAAGACAGTTTAAACACATACGTTGCATTGAGATAACCCCAACCTGATTCAAATGACGAATAATGCCCATTAAACCGGCCAACATCTGCTCTTTTTCAATGGAGGTATAGTGACTCAAGGGACTACGAATCTCTTTGGAAAATAAGGATACCCGTTCTGCCATTAAGCGACCGCTTTCCGTTAGATGAATACGATAACTTCGCGTGTCCATCTTATCGTATTCCTTTGTAATTAGCTCTTTTTGTACCAAAGCTTTCACCGTATCACTTACCGTCGCCTTGGTCATATTGAACTCCTTAGCTAGATAACTTACTTTTCGCTGGTCACCATGGTGATGATAAAGAAAAATTAACACCTGTATCTGCGTAGGTGTTAAAGTCAAATCCTTACTCTCCTGCCATAACAAAACCCGAAAGGCTTGTGCGATCCGCTCCAGAGAAGCAACAATCTTACTTTCAATATTTTGGTTTTGATATATTGGGTCAAAATCTGAGTTTTCCATGGTAGTAGAGCTAGCAAAGTCCTCGGGAAGCCCTTTAGCGCACAAGGTAATTATGAACTTGCGTGATCAATTAAATTCCGAATATTCACTGTTTCTAAGTAAAGCTATACAATGAACTAATTCTAATCACCTATTTTTTATACGTGAATGCAAAGATACTTCCCTATTCGACCCTAGGCACTTAAAACCCGAAGCGACTTCAACTTGCTAAATGAGGATCCCTATTTGCATTCACCTTATTATATAGCCGTATAGTACGCGCAAACTTCATCCATTTACCAGCCCCTATTTAATGTAGAGGAAGGGCAGCTTCGAGACTGTTCCCAAAGCTACCCCTAAAATACTCAACCCCGTACATCGGCAATGGAAGCACCAAAATTGATATGCAATACATTCCCTTGAGGGGTTACCAGCGCAGGTACAGACTTAACCCCTGCTTTTTCAGCCTCGTCAATTCGACTTCTATCGTTTCCTAGGTGCACGATGTCTACATTTTCGCTTCCTATGAGATTAACGATATCGTGCTCCGCACTAACGCAAACCGGACACCCGGCATGATAAAAGATTGATTTAGCCATGATTTGAAATAGTTAGTTCCTGTGGCAATAGTGCCAGTGTAAATATAGTTAGGATTCCTAACTATCAAAATAGTTGCGGTTATTTTTAATCAATAAATCATCAACTGATTCATATTCTAGTCTTTAAGAAACATATTGGCCGTTGAAAAAAGCTTAAAACACTACTTCTAGGTGGAATTACTTTTGCCATTAGGCAAAGTAGATGTTAATCAGAGACGTTTATACAAATTACGCCTAAGCGATCAAAATGGAACGTGTGATCTAAAACACAGTCCTCGAAAAAGCGGTGTTAATTAGAAAAACCCTTCGAGTCATTTTGAAACGGGATTAGGGCTATGATGAATTTATTTATACCCCCCCTCAGGATGTCACATGGACGCTACTGGATAGGATTTTTTCGATATGATTTTTGTCTTGAAATGAGCTAATCCTTCGATTTGTTTAGGGAAACAAAATCGATTGCTACCCTCAAATTTTGGAAAAAATGTCATATATGACCCTCGTCATTGTTGGGGATGGCAGTAACGCAGTAATTCGCTAATAATTTCATTCTTTTTTCCATTATGTTGCACTCTTTTCATATACCTGTTCTTGGACTTGCTTATTCCGTTGATACCCCTATCAAGGTGGCACCGTTGGGGATTTCTTCGGTAGCTTCTATTGTTGATGATATATTATTGGAACGGATGCGGGGTTACTATGCACAGCAATTAGGTTTTCCGTATGAACCCATAACCGATACCCAACCGGGGTTTCGTTCCAAGCGTGTTACGGCCTATCTGAACTTGATGTGGCGCATCATAAAGGACAAGTTTGCTTCCTTGCAGTCCAGTCGTTTAGAAGACGGCGGGCAACTTCTTCGCTATTTCGAATTGTTACCCGACCATGCTTCGCTGAAAGATTCTTTTTTAAAATGGAAGCATATGGAACCCGGTACTGAGCGGGACCAATTACAAAACGAGCTGAAATCGCAGATGGTCCTGGGTTCAGTAGATGTAAATATTATGGCCAAGGTCGACAAACTGAATTTGAATCGACAAGGTGAGGTCATCAACAGCGATGCTTTAGAATCCTTAAAAGGTTTCGCTGAGAGTGATTTAGAGTCGGCTGTGGTTTTATCTGCTGGTATGAATCCGCGTTTGTATAGCTACCTGGAGCAATTTGCCGATTTCTTTCCGACGCAAACAGGAAAACTGAGAAAAAAGGTAATACTCAAGGTCAGTGACTTCCGATCCGCTTTGATTCAGGCTAAATTTCTGGCCAAAAAGGGGATTTGGGTATCGGAGTTTCGAATAGAATCGGGTTTAAATTGTGGTGGTCACGCATTTGCGACCGAGGGTTATTTAATCGGTCCTATCCTGGAGGAGTTCAAAGTCAAGCGCCAGGAGATGAAAGAAGAGTTATGGAATTTGTATCAAAAAGCTTTGGTGGAAAAGGGGATTCATCTGGACACCATGCCTTCGATGCGTATATCGGTACAAGGAGGGATTGGTACGGCGGCGGAAAACAATTTTCTAATTACCCATTATGAATTGGATGCAACCGGGTGGGGAAGCCCCTTCCTGTTGGTGCCTGAAGCTGTAAATATCGACAACGAAACCATGCTTTCATTAGCCCATGCAACCAAAGAAGATTTTTATATCAGCGGTTCCTCTCCCCTCGGAGTACCCTTCAATAATTTTAGACATAGTCCGGCAGAAAAACAAAGGCTTGAACGCATCGCTAAAGGCAGACCAGGTAGTCCTTGCACCAAGAAATACCTGATTTCCAACACTGAATTTACCAAGGAGCCTATTTGTACAGCGTCCCGCAAATACCAGGCGTTAAAGTTAAAAGCATTAAAGAACGAAGGATTGCCGGAGGAGGAGTATCAGCGGAAAGCGAATGAAGTGATGGAAAAATTATGTCTTTGTGAAGGTCTTGTGACTGCATGTTATGAAAAAAATGACATTCCGAAAGGGACAGACACTACTGCCGTCGTGGTTTGTCCAGGGCCTAATTTAGCTTATTTTTCCAGGTCATTTTCATTGGATGAAATGGTAGCTCATATTTATGGGAAAGTCAATTTGCTCCTTAATGTCAATCGTCCTAACATGTTCATCAACGAGCTTAACCTATATGTTGATTATCTCAAGAAAGACATTGAAACCAATTTACAATCGTTGACGGATAAAAAGGCGAAGTACTTTACTCGGTTTAAAGAGCAAATGGAAAAGGGGATTCAATATTATAAGGAGTTAATTCCTAAAATAAGTAATCAAACGGAGTCCTATCGCCTGAAAATGCTGGAGGAACTTAAAGATCTGGAAAACAGGCTATCGGAAATAGTGAATAGTTCACTTTCCTCAACTCCGACTTCCTGAAAAAATCCTATTTTCTTCACTCTTAGGATTCCATTAATGCCGCAGAGCTTCGTACCTTTGCGGCATTATGCATCAACAACAAATTAAAGGTTATCTAGCAGCTGCGGTATCGGCTATTTCATTCGGACTGATTCCCCTTTTTGTAGTGCCATTAAAAAGGGCTGGGATCGCCATGGACGTGATTCTGTTTTATCGATTTTTTCTGGGGGCAGTCTTGATCGGTCTCTACCTGATTGCTCGCAAGCAATACCTGGGAATACCCTGGAAGTCTTTGCCCTTATTAGCCGTTATGGGGGTATTCTATGCGTTGTCCGCGGAGTTTTTATTCCTGGGATATGATTTGATGTCGGTGGGGGTTGCCTCCACTTTAATTTACACCTACCCGATCATCGTGGCCGTGATTTTTCATTTCGGTTTTGGAGATAAATTATCGACGTTGACGAAAATTTCGATTGGATTGGCGACCCTAGGGGTGGTGTGTATGGGATGGGAAGAAAGTGAGATGCGCTTCGACGTATACGGCACATTTATGGTATTGTTAGGTTCAACCGCTTATGCCCTGTACATGATTTTGGTCAACAAAGGAAACCTGAGAATTACCGGAATTAAGTTGACCTTTTATTCGCTCTTTTTCTCGGCTATTTTTTATGGAATAAAGGCAGGTTTAACTAGTCAAACCTTAGTTTTAGCCTCACCCTACTGGCTCAGTTTCATAGGAGGATTTTCACTGGTTACCACCGTACTGTCCGTATTAATGATGGTAATCGCCATACAGCTAATTGGGTCGGTACCGACCGCCGTCCTAGGCTCGCTTGAACCTGTCGTTGCGGTAGCTATAGCGGTTGTTATTTTTGGGGAGCGCATTACTTGGAATCTGATCCTGGGTCTCCTCTTCATAATTTCTGCCCTCATGGTGAGCATTCCTCGGAAAAAAGAGGAGGCACCCGTCATCGATTCTTCTGTGTCGCCTTCGAGCGAAACCGTCGAATATCAATAACCTCTAAAATTTGGGTTTCGAACATAGCTTTCCAGCGAATGTTTAGCATCTGCCAATTCGTTCGTATTTATACAAAAAGATCGTCCCGGAATTGTTCTTCTGAGACGACCTTTTTTGTATTTCGAAGTACGACTAGTTAAGTCCTCTTTTCTTCATCAAATGAATGGGGTTTGGATCGGCGCCCCGGAATGCCCGATACAGGTCGGCGGGTTTACCGGTATTACCTCTTTCCAAGATATTTTTACGGAATGCGTTGGCAGTAGCTTGGTCGTAAATAGATT
>JBAYRB010000260.1:0-4844 GCA_041676905.1 Spirosomataceae bacterium | reverse complement strand
TGGATAAAAATGAAATTGTGCCGTCGAACTGATTACTTCCGGCCATCGTACACAAAATACCCGGTAGCCGGAGGATAATTTAAATTTCCACCGCACTAAACAAGAGTAATATTTGTGCAATTCTGACATTTCAATACAATAGTTTAAAGCTTGGGGATTGCTCAAAACTATTCATAACTTTTAATAAAGCCCGAATTTATAGGTTCTTCAACCAAAGGCAAATTTTTAGGGCAATAATTCAATATAAACGTAAAAATAGGGCTGAATCGTTCAACCCTATTCCGTTACCTTTTAAGAATTTTGCCAAATCTAACGATTTAACCGCATTTGGAAAACTATCCTTACTGTTCCTTCAACAAAAAGATTTGTAAATACATTTTTCCGTCGTCAGCCTTGATATACCGATTAAACGCAAGGGTTTTCCCATCGTTTGACCAGACGACTGCCCCCGTGGGAAGTTCGTCCCCGCTGTATTTCGGACTTACGCGGTTCGATTCCCCGGTTTCGATATCCGTAATATAGACACTATGGTCAGCTAAATAGGCAACCCGCCTTCCATCCTTACTAAAATTAAAAGGACCTGAGATCGAAAAAGGGTGATTCGTAATTTGTCTGACCTCGTCACCCAGAGGCGTTACGGTATGAAATTGTACAATTCCATTATCATCCTCAGCTAGAAAACCAATTTTTGAACCATCAGCCGTAGCACGTAACCAGTGACGGGGGGATGGACTGACACCCCGTTCTAATTGGGTAATTCTACGTGAAATCAATGCTTCAGACACGGGTAGTCGGACGGTTGGATCTGTTGAAATTTCCAGTGCCTTTACCCTCTCCACAATGTCATCTGGAATGTCGACTACGAATATCTCTGTCTTGGTTTCTCCATTTTCATCCCGAATATTTCCCTGATAGGCGATAGCTCTTTTTTGACGTGTGCCATCCGCTCGTAAATACCCATTAGTACCAATCCAACATTCATCAAAAGCTTTGTCTACTTCATCCGTACCGGGTTGGGGGTCGTCGGTGACTTTAGCTACGATCAACGAGAACATTTCACCACTGTTATTTTCCAAATCACGGTCTTCTGGTACTACTACCTTTTCACCGGGCACCATTATCCCAATGGTCCGTAAATCTTTAACGGGAGCACCTTTTAGGGCTTCCTGTTCAATCAGGTAATCGTTATAGGTATAGCTGATCCAGCTGTCGCTGCTCCAGGTATGTGCATGGGTTCCTCCCCGTAGAGCTCCGGGCACAAAAGGTGGTTGCATGCAACGGGCATCCAGGAAAATCGGTTTCATGGGATCGTTAATGTCCACAGCCACCCCGGTTCGTCTCGTCATCGAATAGGGTTTATCTTGGTTGGCATTGCGAATACCATGAATAAAGAGTACACGGTCACCAAAGGGGGAAAAAGTTACCGCCCCCACGCCAGGCCCGTAGGCGGTCTGATTTTCGGTTCGATAGAGGGTTCGGATTTCGCCTGTTTGCGTGTGGACCATCGCTACTTCCCCGGCAGCTCCAATCCCGGAGTCAACCAATCGTGAGTCATAGACTATCCACTGATCATCGGGAGAGAAAATTTCCGTCGAGTTGATACAGTGCCCAGATGGGTCGTGGGTTAATTGAACTAGTTCGTAGGTTTGCATAACAGGATCGCTTGAACATGAAATGAGTACTGCCGAAACGACAGTACTCAACAGGATACAGGATTTTAGGAAAGTCGTCATCAATATCTGCTTTTGTGATTATCAGCAATTAGAATGACAAATCTGTAAGGCCGATTTCCGCCTTTAGAGCTTGATAACGGTTGTAAAAGGCATCGATATCGGCTGCAATGGTATCCGTGAACTGCCCTACATCCCTCCGAGTGGTCAAATTGATTTCAAAACCTCTCTTTTGGAGGAAATATTTGGCAATTATGGGATACACATTGTGCATAACATCCATGTTATCTACGAAAAACTGCTGGACGGTTTCTACCGATGGTTGCATTGAAGCATCGGCGAAATGGTCACAAAGCCAGACGACCAGTTCCGGCACAAAATTTCCTTGAATGCATGACAATCCTGCTGCACCGGCTTGCAGTGAAGCCACCGCATTGACCATATAAGCATCGTACAGTTCAAATTTTTTCCCTTTCGTCAATTCGATTTTCCGTGTGACTGAGTCAATATCGAGTGACGTGTCTTTGTGATACACTACCTTTCCACTGTCTACATAGGATTTTAATTGTTCCGGACTCAAGACACGTTTGTAGGGAACGGGGCATTCGTAAAAACCGAGGGGTATATTACCCGTTAAACCCAATAACTCCTCCACCCTAGCGTCTAGAATTTCGTCGGATTCGTGCTCCTCCGCCAATAGACTTGTGATTGCTATGACAGCATCCGCGCCCGTATCGTAGATTTTTTTTACAAACTCCGCCTGAGATGAAATCGCACCACCAAAGGTACCTGTACTTACCACCGGGACCTGCCCTGCGGCCACCTCCACAACATGACGAGTAATTGCAATACGTTCTGCTTCCGTCAGTTCAAACATTTCACTCGAAAGACAATTGGCAAATAGACCCTTAGCCCCTGCTTTCAAATAAAACTCCGTTAAGGCAGTTAATTGCTTGTAATCAATTTCTTTGTTCTCCTTAAAAGGAGTAATCATTACCGGTACGAATTTACCTTTTACAGACATATTATTATTAGAATTTACGCGCGTTTTTGCAGTACATTAATTAATAGCTTTTGCTTTTCTCAGCTTGGTCAGCAGTACTCCCACCAGGAAGATTGCAAGGGTACCGATAACAATGATCATATTTACATGTAGTGAGAATTTGAGGAAAGAGTAGTCCTCTGGGATGTTTTTGGAGAATGTCATCCACAGAATCACTAAAACGCCAATGATAGCGGCTGTGAAGCCTTCCCGGTTGTTGGTCTGTTTACTGATGAGCCCCAATAAGAAGATTCCTAACATACCGGCTGCAAAAATTCCGGAAAGCTCCCACCACATATCCAGGATACTCTTGGCTCCGATCATGGCTACTCCGGTAAATACGCCCGCCAGACCAAATGTAGCCGTACCAATGTAGAGTACTCTCATTTTCTGCTTGTCTGTAGCCGATTTATTGAAATATCGTTGGTAGATATCTTCGGAAAATACCGTAGCTGAAGCATTCATACCGGAGCTAATTGTACTCATGGCTGCAGCCATAATGCCGGATACAATTAATCCTACCAATCCTGTAGGTATTTTATTCACCATAAACCAGGGCATGACTTTATCGCCATAATCTTCTGGTTTCAATGTAGCGGCCAACTGTGCGATTTGATCCGCTGTGGCTCCAGAGGGCAGCATCTCGCGGGCCGCCTGTTCTTTCACAAATACCAGTAGCTCGGGGTGGACCTCAAAATAGGAATATAAACACGTTCCTATGAAAAAGAAAACGGCCGATATTGGTAAATATAACCATACACACATCCATATGGATGATGCTGCTTCCTTGGGAGACTTCGCCGTATGGTAACGCTGTACGTAATTTTGATCCATCCCAAAATTGTTGAGGTTGATAAAAAATCCGTACAAGAAAATCACCCAAAAAGTGGCTGATGTAAAATCGAACGAGAAACTACCTAAGCTGAATTTATCCGCAGCTTTACCTATTTCAATAATCTCACCAAAACCTCCCGGAACTCCCCTATTTACGAAGTAAATGATCAGTAAAGCACCAACTGTTAATACAACCGCTTGAACCACTTCCGTCCAAATCACTGCTTCAATTCCTCCGAGGACGGTATAAACGATAATAGAAGCACCGACCACCAGCATTATCGTGGTCATCGGAATACCTGTAAGTGCCTGCAAGCTTAGGGCGATACCAAAGAAAATGGAGCCCATTCTGGCCAGTTGTGTCAGTAAGAAACAAATCACGGCATAAGTTCTTGCCCAGGTACCAAAACGGTGTTCCAAATGTGTATAGGCAGACACTTCACCTGTTTTCCGATAGAATGGCACAAAATACTTGGACGCAACCCAGGCTGATAAGGGCATGGCCAAACTGAAAACGAAAGAATTCCAATTACTACCAAATGCTTTTCCCGGAACCCCAATAAACGTGTTACTGCTTAAAAATGTCGCATATAAAGATAGTCCAATAGCCCATCCTGGTATGCTCCCACCCGCTTTAGTAAACTGTTCCGATCCCTGGTCCTTTCGAGAAAAATAATACCCGATAAAGACCATTAAAAATAGATATATTCCAATAATAGAGAGATCAAGAAGCGGCAAATTATTCATAAAATAACGTGGTAAAAAAGGTCTTTTGGATAGTAATACGGGTCACCTACCTCAAAAGTACCCTTCTGAGGTAAAAGAATATTTCAATTTTGTACAATGAACCATCAATGTTTATATCGAGTGTGTAATGCCATTTTTTCGCACACTCCAATAATAACATAAGGGGAATTATCCCCCCTAGTTACTGGTGCCCCGATAAAAAAGGCTAATTTTGCAGTCCGTTCGTTTAAGTTTAAGTTGAATAACTAGGTTCACTTGTTGTAAACGCCTTGAACTAGTCTATGGTTACGATATTATCTGTCTTCGATTTACTTCATCAACTTTCCTATAAGTTTTTACGCTCCATGCACCTAAGTCCGGCCGATGCTAAAATCATCAATGTCTTTTTGATGATCGGACTTATTTTTTGTCTGTCCTGGTTGATTGACAAAATCGTAAATGCGGTGTTAACCAAATCGTTACAATCGCTAAAAATAAATCGCCTTCAGCCCTTTTTCCAAGCTTTAATCCGTAACCAGGTTGTTCGTAAAACAGCGAATCTCATTCCCTTG
>JBAYRB010000259.1:0-4846 GCA_041676905.1 Spirosomataceae bacterium | reverse complement strand
TGAAAACCCAAAAGTTGACGCCATCTTTGGGCTGCATATCAGCTCTGTATTTGACCTGGGTACGCTCCACTACCGGCCAGGAGCAACGATGGCCGCCGTTGACGAACTCCGAATTCGTATCCATGGGAAGCAAAGTCATGGAGCCCGTCCTTGGTCGAGTGTGGATCCCATTGTGACCTCAGCCCAGCTGGTGAATTCACTGCAGACGATCGTCAGTAGAAATGTGGATATTTCGAGTGTCCCTGCGGTAGTGACCATCGGTGCTATTCATGGAGGGATTAGGCATAATATTATTCCAGAAAGTGTGGAGATGGTGGGCACCATCCGAACTTATAGTGAGGAACACCAAGCGCTGATTCATACCCGTATCAATGAAATATCCACCCATATTGCGCAAAGTGCAGGCGCTAGATCCGAAGTTGAAATCGACAAAATGTATCCAGTGACCTATAACGATCCAGAATTAACCGAAACCATGATACCGACTTTGGAAAGCGTTGCAGGTCCCGAAAATGTTCGCTTGACGCCCGTGCAAACGACGGCGGAAGACTTTAGCTATTACCAGAAAAAAGTACCCGGATTATTCTATTTCTTAGGTGCTCGCAAGAAGGACCTTGCCTACGAAGACGCTCCCCCTCACCACACGCCCGACTTCTACGTGGATGAAGATAGTTTCGTATTGGGCATGAAATCGTTGGCCAGCTTGGCCGTGGACTACTTGGAAATTAAAGGGAAGGAAAACCAAACCACAGCCGAGAAAAAAAATAAGGGGAATCGGCGGTAAACACCGTCAAGGGAAAAACACGGTCAAGGAAGGGGGGTAAATTATTTCAGGGAATAATCACGATCAGCTTTTACGAGCTCAAATTCTCGTTTGAATTGGCGGCTGATGCTAACCAGCATTGAAACGCTCGATTTTATCATGGGGAAGTCGGATTTCCCGCTTCTTTCACACCGCTAATAGAACCACTCCTTTCCAAAAGTAACGGTAGATTTAATACCTATAACGAACAAATTACCATCCCAAACTGTCCGTTTACGTACTTTTCCCCCCAATGTAGGATTGATTTCGTATCTTTAAGCGTCTGCGTATAGGGCAGTTATTTCAAGACGTTTTACCCTCTTGGGCTGTTAAAATGTACGTATTATAAACACTACCGCGAGCTAATACTAAATCGATGAACATGAAAAAAGTTTGTTTAATGAGACCTATCACATTGTTGGCGTTTGGTTTTTTGTGGATTTGTAACCCTGATCAAGCACAGGGGCAGATCTGGAAAAATATGGGCAAGAAAATTGAAAAAAAGGTTGAAGATCAAGCTAGCAGACGCCTCGAACGGAAAATTGACCAAGCCATAGATAAAGGATTTGATTCGGTGGAAAATGCCGCCGACGAAGCGGTTAGAAGTGATAATAAGTCGAAAAGCGAAGACAAAAAAGCAGGTGGGGAATCCGCCCAACCGTCTCAGGCAACGGGTGCAAGTAGCTCTACCGACACTCCCAGTGCGGATGCCATTTATAAAGCCTTAGGTATACAAAATAGCGCTAATGCTGCACCTTTGACAGGCACCTATGACTTTAAGGTAGGCGTTACCTATGAAACAACAGTTTCCAGTCAGAAAAAGAAAGAAAAAACCCCCGGATTTACCTTATGGATTTCTGAGAACCCCTATATGGGTATGGCTACCGACGCCAACAACAGCATGTTCATGGTCATGGACGGGGAAAAGATGATCACCTTTATGGAGCAAAATAAGACCTATATGGTGCTTGGAGGGGCGATGTTTCAAGGTGCTGTCGCCGCAGCGGCCGAAGAAGCAGAGAACGATTCGAATCCCAGTGATTTCTCAATTTCAAAAGTGGGTACGGAAAAAATTTTGGGATACGATTGTGATGTATACGAAATGAAAAGCGACGCGACAGTGGCTAAGGTATGGCTTACAAACGCCTTAGGTGTGAGTCCAGGAAGTGCCTTTATGAGCAGTTTTTCCGCTTTAATGAAAAATAATAAAACCCAATTACCATCGAATTTTAATCAGGCGGCTGGCGTGATGTTAAAAATGGAATCTAAAAACACGAAAGACCAGGAAGAAATATCCATGGTCGCAACACAGATTTCTCAAAATGGAAAAAGCATTGATGCTTCACAATACAAGAGCATGGGTTTTTAAGGGCTCTTAGATAGGGATGTCTCCTCCCTATTTTCACCAATCATAGACACTTATCAAAGCAATAACATTTAAAAAGCCACTTACTTGAAGCAGGTAAGTGGCTTTTTAAAATGTGATAATTTGATTTATTTTTAATCAATCCGCTTTTTCGCCAAATCGGTAATGGGCACCAGGTAAATCGCGGTCATGGCTCTGCGTAGCGATTACCGTTAACAGTGCATTAAACACAAGGAACCAGATAAAGTTAATCACATAAACTTTCCAATTGATTTTTTCACTACTGAAGGGCGGAGATAGTTTGGGTAGGAAATAAACAATTACAGCAAAATTTACCAGATAGAGGTACTGCTCGATTCGGTAAGTAGATAAAAATGCACCGGTTACGACGATACTAAGTAGGATATACAGTCCTGAATGAACAAGGTAAAAATTCCATAGCTCGCGGTGTTCACCCTTCCATCCTTTGGAAAATTTGTTGATCCAATAATAACTTAAGGCGATGAAAACTAAATAGGGCGTCCAAGTGGTGATGGCGGGTAGTGAATGGGGTAAAGCAACTACCAAAGCAGAAAATCTTTCCCGGAGTTTCTCGACATTCGTATTTTGCTCCCACATGATTGATGGGATAATCAATACCAATATCAACACAGGGAATAGCCAGTAACGATTTGATTTGGGAGCTTCCTTTTCTTCCCATTCAGAGGTAAACACGGCATAAGCCATGGACGCTCCACCGAAGAAGCCGAGGGAATACTCCATCACATTCCAGAAATTGAACTTCCATTGTAGAACGCCTCCCAATACCTGCAAGAAGTTTCCAAAAGCAAATCCAAATCCGGCACCGAATCCAGTTATAAGGGCGACACGAAGTGCCGAAGACATTTTTTGGCGCACCATGTACCAGGCTAACGCTGCAGCCATCCCGGCACAAATTGCCCAATGTTCGTCCCTGGGAGGTGTCATTTCCCACCCGAATTGCTCGATGACAAAGAAGTAAAAAATGATCCCCCCAACCGTCATTTCCACAAGGATGCGATGCCAGGCGATAGGCTTTCGATCAGGCGTATTTGAGAGGGCCATGCCAAACAATCCCCCACCCATAAAACCATAGAGCGCACCTACGACAAATAGGGTGAATAACCCGTAATAGACATTTCCAAAATCTATACTACGTCCATATCCTACCAGTTTGCCATAGCTCATCATTCCACCTAAGCCCCAGCCTAGTGCCCCAGCTAGGGTAGCATTGAACGCCACCTTATACCAATCTTTTCGGGCCGATAGGAGAATGATGGTCAAACAAGCAACACTTCCTGCCCAGGACGCTCCATGTTCATGACCAAATTGGCCACGGACAGCCCAGGCAGTTCCCAAGGCCATACCGGTGATTATAAGTGAAGGGAGTAAATCGGTTCTTTTCATATATCTCGAGACATTAAGGAGTTAGAAAACATCTATACTACCGTAGGTACGCGATTTACGACTATTGAACCCGAATTACTCCCTCGCTATTATTCTTATTTTGTGCTTATTTAAATTTTACCTCTTTGGTAACCGTGTTCCAATCATCGGTACGGAAGGCATTAGCAGGTAAGCCTTCTCGGTTAAAAAGGTTAGCTTCGATATTGTCATCCGCCCAACCGTAGCGCACGGCAATAGGATCGGCCACTTCATCGGACCAGACAATGACCTTGTCTCCACTGATCTCACCCTTGGCTGGATAGAATTTACGATCATTCCCGGCCACTTCGAACCCCCTCAGGTAACCGTATTTTTCATTTTTTACGACCAGCCCGCCACCTATGTGGTCAAATGAAACAGCTATGGCATTACCCTCTTTTTTCATTTCTCTATAAACGGGGCCACTGTAAACCAGATCTTTGCCATAGACCATTTTAAAAGCGTTAAGGGCTAAACGTTTTCCTACATCCTGTTTGTTGCGCGGATGGATATCGTCTCGTTCGCCAATGTCATGAATGACCGCCATACCGGTTTGAGGTAATTGTAGGGTCATGGTTTGGGCTTCCCTCAACTCTGCCCAGGTACTTCCTTTGTCGCTATTTCCGTCTGAAGCTTTGAAGCTTGCCAATTGCACGAATAAGAAGGGGAAATCCTCTCCCCATTTTTTACGCCAATCCGAAATCATCAATGGAAACGATTTACGATATTGATAAGCTCTACCCGCGTTACTTTCTCCCTGATACCAAATAGCGCCCCGGAATGCATAGGGAATAAGGGGGGCAATCATGGAATTGTACAAAAGGGTTGAGGCGTGATTCGGACCCACAAATTGTTTGTTGTCTTTGAGACTTTCGACGCGATAGCTCCAGGCCCCTTCCAGGGGAACTTGAACCCCGTTTTGAATCAGCAACAAATGGTCTTTACTGCCCGTAAAGCCTGTACGCCCGCCTTCGTCCTTGAGTCGAACGGCAATTGTATTCTTACCGTTTTTAAGGACACCTTGGGGAACAGCATAAAATTGGGGCGCAGTTGAAGTTGGTATTGCGTCCGCTATTTTACTTCCGTTAATATAAATTTCCACGATATCGTCGGTCAAACCAAGTCCTATAAAACCGGATTCTCCGTTTTTCAAGGTGGCGTCATCGATCGTTTTACGGAACCAAATCGTACCATCGAAATACATCAAATCGCGTTGGTCTATACTCCCCGGTAGA
>JBAYRB010000258.1:0-4864 GCA_041676905.1 Spirosomataceae bacterium | reverse complement strand
TGAAAACTGTTGGAGCTCAGTCCTTAAGATCTTGGTGGCTTCTTTCTCGGCTTTTTTCTCTTTGATCTGACGTATCGTGTTTTCAATAAGTTGATTTGCATCAGCGATCATTTTTTTAGCCTCCTCCTTCGCTTGATTCTTTATCTTTTTTTCTTCGTTTTCCAAGCGGTTTTTTAAGGCAGTGTACTCCGCGAGTTGTTGGGATAGCTTCCTTTCCTTAATAGCTAATTCCGTATTTTTTTCAGCAAATACGGCTCGTTCTATATCTAGTTCCTTTATGAGTTTTTCAAAATTTACTTGTTGTGTACCAAGCTTTTGTTTGGCGTTTTTGATGACTTCTTGCGGCAATCCAATTTTAGTGGCAATTTCGAATGCAAAAGAGCTACCGGGTTTTCCCATTTCAAGCTCGTAAAGCGGTTGAAGATGTTGCGCATCGAAACGCATAGCGCCATTAAGCAAACCAGGTGTCTTACCGGCAAATAGTTTTAAGTTCGTATAATGAGTATTGATTACACCCAGTGCTCCTGATACCGCCAATTTTTCCAAAATCGCCTCCGCTATGGCTCCTCCTAAACCTGGTTCCGTCCCGGTTCCAAATTCATCGATTAGGAATAACGTTTGTTTATCAGCTTTCTTTAGGAACACTTTCATGTTGGTCAGGTGCGAACTGTAGGTGCTCAGATCGTTTTCAAGTGATTGTTCGTCACCGATGTCGATTAAGATATTTTTAAACAAACCGATGGTTGACTCTTCATTCACCGGTATCAATAACCCGCACTGATACATGTATTGGATCAAACCTACCGTTTTCAACGCCACCGACTTCCCCCCGGCATTAGGCCCCGAGATGATGAGTATTCTCGTTTTATCTTGAAGCGCTATGTTTAAGGGAACCACTTGCTTGCCTTGTTTTTGAAAGTTGAGAAACAAAATCGGGTTTTTAGCTGAGCGCCAATCGAGGGTAGGACGTTCAACGAATTTGGGGTTGATCGCATTGATTTGTTGTGCAAAAAGTGCTTTCGCCCGTAAAAAATCGATCACAGCAAGGAAATTTACCGCCTGCAACAAATCCGGAACATGGGGTCGAAGCACATCGGTAAGCGCCACCAAAATCCGATTGATCTCTCGTTTTTCTTCATACTCCAGTTCTCGGATTTCGTTATTCGATTCGAATATCTCTGCTGGCTCAATAAAAACAGTCTGTCCGGTAGAGGAGGCATCGTGGATGAAGCCCTTCAATTTTCGCTTAAACTCAGCCGATACGGGAATCACCATACGACCATTTCGAATGGTCAATGACACGTCATCGCCTACCCATCCATTCGCTTTAGCCGACCTGAATATTTGATCAAGACGGGTACGGACGGAGGATTGTTCGGCAAGCAATCGTTTCCGTATACGGGCTAGTTCGGGCGATGCTTCGCTTCGCACTTGTCCGCGCTCATCAATTACCCGGTCGAGTTCCCTGAGGAGGTTGCTATCGACCTGAACATTGTGCGCAAATGATTTAAGCTGCGGGAATTTTTCTTCCGACTCTTGGTTGAGTAGTTCTAAACATTGTTTTATGGTAGACAATGTTAGTTTAATGTCAAAAAAGACCTCCGCCGATAACAATATGCCCTCAATTTGAGCTTTCTTTAAATAGGGGTTAATGTCGATATAATGATGGGTGGGAAGGCCAACACCTGTTTCCAATAACAGTTTCATTTCAGCCGTTTGTCGAACGAGCTTATCGACACGACTATATTGATCCGAAAAACGGATATGATCTACAAACCCTTGTCCGAGGGAGCTGAGACACAGATTACGCAGTGCTTCTCTGATTCGGTCGAAACCGATTTTTTGTTCAATATTTTGGGGATAAAGCATATTTTAGACCGAACAGGTTCGTATTAAAACAGAACCTGGATTTCTTTCTTTAATAATTCCAAGGCCACTGTTATGCTTGGAGTTCCTTTTTCAATGACCTGTTTCATGATCTTCCGAGCCAAATCGGTGGCACTGGCATCTTCTTCCAATTCTTGGTTGGCCAGGTTGATCGTTGCGATCACATCCTCCTTGGCTTTTCTAACCATTTCCCAAGCGTCGGTACCGATATAAATTTGTTGGGCTAGGTTATGGTTGAATTCTTCACGAATTTCTCTTATGAGGAGTTGATGTAGTTCAGGTGCTGTACTTGCCGACCCGACCGTCCTTAAAAGGAGGTTGTTAGGCGTTATTCTTTCCAGGTAAAGACACATTCGTTCGTAGGCTTGCAATCGCAATGGGGTTATCAGCTGATGATGCGCCAATTTTTGGTCCCACAATTTTCTGTCCGACTGGCTTTTTATCAGGGCTTGAATACAAAAATAGACGCCCAGTGTAACAATCAAGACGCTAATTACAATTGCTAAAAATGAATTTAATTCCATTGTTACGTGTTTGAAAACACAAAAGTGATTAGTAATGAATTTGCAAAACTAAAGCTTAGGATTAAATATTCGTCATAACTTCGGAGGAAGAAGCCAAGTCGGGATACTTTTAAAGTACGGATACTAGGGAAATACGACAGGGATTAGTGTAAACATGGATTTAATAGAATCACCCGTTTCGATAACGGATCGTGCTAAAGAAGAAATTTGGGATACGTTAACATCCAACAAGATACCAACCGATACGTACGGACTCAGAGTAGGGATCCGAGGGGGGGCATGTAGTGGGGAATTTGTACTCGGTTTTGATGTGGCCAATGAAAATGACCAAACTTATTCCATCAATAGCGTGAAAGTTTTCATCGACAAGCGGCATTTACTATATGTGCTTGGGGTCGCTATTGACTTTGATCCATCGGAAGGAGGATATACCATTCAGAAGTCCAAATGATAAAAAAAATAGGATGAGGCATTTTCAGGGTAGGCCTGGGCAATGGGTTGAGTTATACCAAGGCCTTTTCCTCACTTAAATGGGCAGATCTTGTCCTTTTGATAAATTTAAGCCCAATAGTTAGGGGAATTTTAAGGCAACAGGAACCTGTTTTGGGCGTGTAATGCTCCAAAGTAGGCGGTCGACAAAACAAAAAATCCTCATTAATAATTAAAAAATTGCGGGGTGTACTCAGTGTAACCTAGTCGTCAATCGTTACGTGTTTCCAGTTTTCACCTGATCGGATACGATTCAATTGGGTATGCGTGATACCAAATTGTTTGGCTATCATACGCAACCTGTTCTTGTCGTTTTTGAGCAATTTTTTAATCATTTTCACCTTCGATTCCGTCAGCTTATAATTGCTGGTTCTTTTCGGAATAGCACGGTTGATGACCATCGGATTTTTCCGGTTGTGTTCCGTCATTTCCTCTTTGGTCACCCATTTTAGATTTTCAAAATGATTGTTTTGCTTTTCGTAATCCAAGTGGATGACATACTTGTGTTCTAAACTCTTCCGAGGTACAAAGTTATCGGCGACGAGTTTGTGCACGTAATAATTAATCGTCTTACCTCCGCTCGCACGGATGTTGAGGGATCGGTAACCTTGAATTACTGATCCTTTAATGATGGCCCCTTTGGGGTCGGTTTGAAAGCTTTTCAAACGTCCAAAATTTGAAACTTCGTAATGGGGAGGATTTTCGACATCGTCGAAATGGATCTTCACCCACTCTTCATTCCAATTGTTTTTGTTTTTTGAATCTGTCATTTGTCAAGTCAGTTAATAAGTGTGATCCTTAATTCATATTTTTCATAGATGTTACAGATTTCACGCCAGGTAGAAAACTGAATTGTACCGTCTGAGATTCAGGATACCTTCAATTACCCAGAGGTGATATTCTCCACTTCAGTTTTGCTATTTTTATTTATACCCGAAAGGGCATAACCTTAATTCTTTTGCGATCCGGAACCCCTCGATTGTAATTAATTATACGTTAGGAGCGCTCTTTTTGTTGTTCAGCGCATGCCAAATAAACCAAATACCTAACAATATCGCTGGGATACTCAGGTACTGGCCCATATTTAACGTTAAATTGTCTTCAAAGGCAACCTGATTCTCTTTAAAGAATTCGATGATAAATCTGGCAGTGAAAACCCATATCATAAAAATCCCTACAAGTAGCCCGCTCGGAGTTTTTTCTTTGTATCTATTCCAGACCCAGCACATTACAAAAAATAAGGTCAAGTAAGCCAATGACTCATAAATAGCGGTAGGGTGGCGGGGGACTTTCGAAAACTCATTGTTGAGCTGAAAGATAAATCCCCAAGGGGCGCTGGTTTCCTTACCAATTATTTCAGAGTTCATCAGATTGCCTAATCGGATGAATGCACCTCCCAACGCAACCGTGATCGCTATACGGTCAGACACCCAAAAAAAGGTTTGTCCAGACCCCTTTTTTTTGCGACTGTAGAGCCATAAACCGGTCAAAATACCGATTAGTGCACCGTGACTTGCCAGTCCTGCATAGGGTGGCAAAATCACTTCCAAAGGGTTCTTAATCAGAACAGATGGCTCATAGAACAGAAAGTGGCCAAAGCGGGCTCCCAATACCGTCGACAGCAACATGTAAATGGTCAACGTATCAATATCAGCCAGGGGCTTACCTTCTTTTTTGAAGATATGAATCATGATTTGTTGTCCGATGATAAACCCCAGGGCGAAAAGAAGTCCATACCAGCGAACAGATATAGGACCGATACCTGCAAATTCTGGAATGGTAAAAATTTCCGGAGATACTTCCCAGGTGATGTACGATAACATATTATCTTAATTTGCTGCCTTCCAGGCGTATGTGGGCTAAGTCCCTGGTAATCCAGGATTCTGAGCGACAAATTTAGAGATTTTTAGTTATGGATTACCAAAACTCCCTCAAACGATAGAACAGAAAACATAAATTCAAGT
>JBAYRB010000257.1:0-4866 GCA_041676905.1 Spirosomataceae bacterium | reverse complement strand
TGGCTACTACATCGACTAGGCCTAGTTATCCTTCGCTAACAACGTTTCGATGACCTTGGGAAAGTGTTCGTATTCCAATTGATGAACCTTCTCGGCTACCGATTCGGCGTTGTCATCCGCAGTAACTGTACATCGGGCTTGAAAAATGATCTGCCCTTCGTCATACTGTTCATTGACATAGTGAATGGTAATTCCACTTTCCGTTTCACCGGCTGCTACCACGGCTTCATGGACATAAGAGCCGTACATTCCCTTCCCTCCAAATTTGGGCAACAAGGCCGGATGAATATTGACGATTCGGCCGTTGAAAGCATTGACAAGTTTATTGGGAACCAGCATCATAAATCCAGCAAGGACAATCAGATCTATCTCCGTTTTTTTTAGGAGTTCCAAAATTCGATCCGATTTATAAAAACTAGTTCGATCGAATACCACCACAGGGATACCCAATTTCCGAGCCCGTGCAATGACGCCCGCATCCGGATTATTTGTTAGTATGTAAGTAACTTCAGCTAGGTCGCTGCCTTCAAAATACCGGGCAATGTTCTCTGCATTGGTACCCGATCCGGAGGCGAAAATCGCAATTCTCTTCATTAAAATGGGTGGTATTCGAGGTACTAATAGATTTTTGATAATTCTGTACTGCCTAGTAATTTTCCTTTCCGATAGGTTTCCGTTTTAATATCCCAGATGACGCCCGGTGCTCTGTAGGATACGGTTTCAAAATCAATATTGACAGAGATAACCGTTTTAGTAGTCATTTTACTATTGGTGGTGATTTTGAAAGCATCGTATTCACCAGCTCCGACTTTTATCCTTTCTCGACCGACTACTTTCCGATCCGTCATTTTCATGTCGAATGATACAGGAATCCCATTCATATCACCCGTTCCCGTCAAAGAAGCGTCTTTCAACGTTTGTCCTTCACTAAGTTGATTTGGATAAACGACATCGTCGCTCTTAAAGGTCATATTAAAAGACTCTAGTGATTTAAGTTGTTCCTGGGCAACAAAAGAGGCTGCGTCTACCACATATTCATTGCCATTACACTTAATGGTGAATTTCTGGGTTAATTCCGTTTTGCCTTTAGTCGATACACTTTCCATTTCAATGTCCACAACGGTATAATCTCCCTCTTTTTTCACACTCGTGAACCGATACTTGATGGTGCCCTGGGGTTTCCCTTTGGCGTTCAGACTGGTCATTTCATACCCGCCGCCCTCTTTGATGGGCATCCCAAAACATTCTTGTGCCTTTGTAACCGTTAAGGTTAGCATCAAAAGACTTAAAGTGAATGCAACTGTTAAAAGATTTTTCATTTTGATAACAAACTAAGGGATTAATGATGAACGCAAAATAACAATTATATCAGCAACATGGTCAACAGACCTAGTAACATGATTATTTTACAGAGTGTACTGATTTTTTTAAAATCAGCCCTTTTATGGGCTATTTTCAATTGATAGAAAAGATAACTCATCGGTATGACTAATAGGCTGAAGGACCAAGCCATTACTAAATTATCAAGATATTGACCCCAAATCAGCAGAATGAGGGAAAATACAATGATAAGCCCATAAAGAACGCGCTTTGTGGATCGGATACCAATGACAATGGGTAAGGTTTTGCAGCCGTGTGCGCTATCCCCCTTGATGTCTTCTATATCTTTTACAATTTCCCTGATTAAGGAAATAAAGAAGGCGAAAACCGCATAAATCAATACCAGGTTTCGATGATCTGGATAGTGGACACTAAGGATGATCAACGATAAACTGGTCAATAAGGAGACGGCTACATTCCCGATTAACAGCTGTCGCTTATATCTTTCCGAATAGAGCCATAGCAGGGAAACAGAAAAAATATTTATAAGGGCAACTTTATAGCTCACGAGCAGCCCAAAGGCTACCCCTAAAATGCTAAACAATTGATGCGTCCCAATGGCCATTCGCCGTTTTAAATAACGCCCGATGATGACCCGTTGTGGTTTATTGACAATATCAATTTTGACGTCAAAATAATCGTTAATGATATAACCTGCGGCTGCAATCAGAAGCGTAGAGAATAGGATGAGGTAGAGGTTAGCATCATGTAGGATCGTTTTCCATTCACTTTTAGGTCCAATCAACATCAGGCGTACCAACAATTGAGTCAACGCAACGATAATCAGATTCTGAAATCTGATCAACCGGAGAAAACCTCCCAAAAAGTCGGTGAATGTCGGTCGCGTGCGCACTGCGTTAAATCGTGATTAATTATTTGAATGTTGATTTTGTTTGTATGTATGTAAAGCGTCAATGGGTTGACACACAGGTTGATAGCGGTAGAAACTAGATATACATATAAACCAGTTAGCCTGATAAAATAAATAATTTTCGTTGATTTTGGAGAGAAACAAGCATAATTTATGTTACAACTTCAAAAGTAGGGAAAATTAGTCCAGGATTTACCCCGCTTACTAGTAAATGCCATCACAAGCTTAAAGTTACAAATTGGTCTTGCAGAAGTACTCCGGTTTTATGAAAATAGGTATAGTTTGTTATCCAACCTTTGGAGGGAGTGGTGTTGTAGCTACCGAATTGGGGAAAGCCCTCGCAAAGGAAGGACATCAGGTTCATTTTATTACATACTCACAACCCCAACGTCTCGATTTCTTAAATGAAAATTTATTTTATCATGAAGTAAATATACCGACGTACCCCCTCTTTCAGTATCCACCTTATGAGTCAGCGCTTTCGAGCGAGATGGTGCACGTGGCTCAATATGCCGGTTTGGATCTATTACATGTGCATTATGCCATCCCTCACGCATCCTCGGCCTATCTAGCCAAACAAATTTTAGCCTCTCAGGGCATACGTGTACCGGTGATTACCACCTTACACGGAACCGATATCACTTTGGTGGGTAAAGATTCCTCCTATGCTCCTGTCGTGAGCTTTAGCATCAATCAGTCGGATGGAGTCACCACGGTTTCTGAGTTTTTGAAAGAAGACACCTATCGACATTTTGAGGTAACCAATGATATTCGGGTCATTCCCAACTTCATTGATTTAGAGCGTTTTAAAAAGCAGAAGAAAGAGCATTTTAAACTGGCGATCTGTCCTAATGGTGAGAAGCTCGTGGTGCACACCTCTAATTTCCGGAAAGTAAAAAGGATAGACGACGTATTGGAGATCTTCCATCGCCTTCGTCGAAAGGTCCCTTCCAAATTGTTATTGGTTGGCGACGGTCCCGACCGGGCACGCATTGAGAAAAAAGCCAGGGATTTAGGTTTCCCAGAAGATGTCCGTTTTTTAGGGAAATTAGATGCCATTGAAGAAGTGCTTTCCGTAGCGGATTTATTCTTAATGCCTTCGGAATCGGAGAGTTTTGGGCTTGCTGCGTTGGAGGCACTCGCTTGTGAGGTACCGCTGATCACAAGTAACGCGGGCGGTCTGCCGGAATTGAATATCGAAGGTGTGACCGGTTTTATGAGTAATGTTGGGGATGTGGAGGATATGGCCAATAATGCCGCCTACATATTGGCTGACGAAAACTTACCAAGATTTAGGGAAAATGCCTTGAAACGAGCAAAAGATTTCGAAATCAGTAAGATTTTACCAATGTACGAAGACTATTACCGGGAAGTGGTGGTCGGTGTGAGTAATGGTAAATGAGATGAACAAAAAAACGGCATACCTTTAAGTGATATGCCGTTTTTTTATAACTATATCGCATCAATTATTAACCCAAATTCCCGATTTTTTTAGATAGCGAACCGTCATATATCCGCTGAAAAGCAGGAAAACAGAACCAATCAGTAATCCATTTCGAAGGGTTTCGCTGCTGAATAAGAATGGGTATTTGTAGTGTATGAGGGCTACGATTCCCACCAACCAGACAAAAAGGGTATTGTATTCTTTCAATAACCAACGGCGATAATTGAACTCCATACTATTCAGCGTAGCGCCTAACCCCCGGAAATCAATCAACCAGCGATGAACCCTTTTGGTATAATCGTCAAATTCAGCGCCGAACTTATTCCGAAGGTAATTTTCCTCTGCCAAGACGATGGCTTGGTAGATGAAGAGGAACACCGGCATAACCACGAAGGTATAGATTAGCGAGTTGGCCAAAATTCCTACCCCTGCCAGCATCAGGACATTACCGACATAGAGAGGGTTACGACAATGATTGAATAAGCCATCGGTCACTAATTTTTCTGCATATACTTTTTTATCCCGACCACCTCGGATAATGTAGGCTAGTCCGATCGTCATCCCCCTTAACAATTCACCCGATAGTGTGATTATCAGGCCCAAAAAAAGGGGTAGGTAATAATATTCAGCACCGAAAGTATGCGGGGTGAAAATCTCCGGAGAGGGAAGAAATAGGAGGAGGTACAGAAAAATGAACAAGATATTTCTGTACTTGAAAAAGAAATTGCCGATGGAGATCATAGGGGTTTTTGCGCGATTAAGCCTGAGAAATTATACCATTTGAAAAAGATTTCAGCCGGCTGAAAGCCTGCTTCTCGTAGGAGGTGCGCATTCTCAGAAAGCTTATACGGGATGAGCACGTTTTCTAATGCCTCTCTTTTCTGTGAAATTTCGAGTTCACTGTAGTTATTTCTTCGCTTATAATCGTAATAATATTTGATAAAGCCCCGATTGTAGTGACTATCTTCGGCAAGAACTTTTTCGACCAGGATAAAGACGCCCCCGGGGTTCAACCCTTTATAGATTTGTTGGATCACTTTTTCCCGGTGTATGGGTCGTATAAACTGTAACGTAAGACACATCACCACAACCGAAGCATTGGTGATTTCCAAGTTTTTCTGTAAATCGCAGGTTCGAAGCTCTACAGGCCTTTTAACCCCGCATTCGGCCA
>JBAYRB010000256.1:0-4874 GCA_041676905.1 Spirosomataceae bacterium | reverse complement strand
TGGCCGCGGATGCCATGTATCAAACCCATATCAAAAGTTATTCCGGAGGAAAAAAAATCCAGGTTCGCTAAAAAGACGATGTCGACCCACTCATTGTAAACGGGCATCTTCCAGGCTAATTCCTAAAAGTGTGCTTGAAAGCTGGTTCAAAGCATCAAAATCACCTGTAAAGTGACAGGTTACCTGTTTGTAGTTCTGTTGTGTACCCGGCGTTAATGAGAGCGCAGAAGAAGATGATTCCAGTTCGTAAAACGGACCTAGTTGACCTCCATCGGCCAGAGGGCCATCGTTATAGGCATTTACCACATCTCCGCGAAAGGGCTGATCCTGTATTTCCCATTTCGAATTAACATAATCACCCATTTCATCCACTTGAAAGATGATGAGCGTCAGTACATTCTGCTTGAAGTCAAAACTACCGGCAATGGGTTTCGCAATGCCTGGCGATAAGCCCAATTTACTTCGATGACGACCATCACATTTCAGCAGAAGTACGGTATCTTTTTGAACCAGGCGTTCATCGGGGATGGGGCCAAAATAATCCGTCGTCATGTGTTTTTCTGCCTCAGGTCTATTTTTGAAAGGTATAATAGCGACCGTTTCATCGGACGGGTTAAACATACCGAGAAGCCAAATTGAAAGTAATCCTGTTTCTTTTGTCCAAGGCTGCTTACCAATATTCTTGATGGTATTATTTGTCTCATAGGCGACCCAACTTACTGATTGCGGGATGGTTTGATTTATTTTCTCCTCTAAATCGGAAGTAGTGAGTAACCGAATAGCACGGGTTACCGCTAGGTCAAATTGAAAACCTGCATAATTCTGGAGTGACGCCGTATGCGTATAAACGACTTCATTTTCTGTGGAAGAAACCCTTGAATAGCGTAGGGTATCAATAAATGCAGGTACCTGCCATTGGTCAAAAGTGAAAGGAGTATCTTTTTTGAAATAAAAGGAATATTGTCCTCCCTCTGGCCCTATCCAAAAGCGCTCCTCCCCTCCGGTAGGGTTGAATTGGGGTAGCCATTCTCCTGATTCGATCAATTCGTAATTTATCCAACCCATACTTTGTCCCTCATCCCCTTTCAAGGTGCTGGTCATGACTCGACCTTGGTAATCTCCGGTTACCAATACCTTGGCTCCTTCAGAGTTTTTCAATTCAACCACATCAGAAAGGTGTTTTTTCAAAAATGTAACGTCATAGCCGTAAGTCCCTTTTTCATAGGTACTATTACTACTATTTTCACCTTGGTTGCACGAAACGATAATAAGGACCAGGAGGACAGCAATGACGGAATTGAAGGTTGTTCGGGAATCGGAAAACATGGTAAATTTCGATGAATATTCGTTCGCGGGTTTAATGTGACGTACTTACTCATTAAGGCATTTTACGAACGGCTTTACTTAGGTGAGAAAGAATTTTTAAAGAGGGGATAGATCTTGAATTGAAAAAAAACAGGCTCGGGGAAAAATTTTTTTTATTTTTTTCTTGATCTTTGCAACCATTTTGAAATAAAGGCATCTTTTAGTTGAAAGCAGTTAACAATGCAGTGCATAAAAATTGTTAAAAACAAGGTACTATGTATTGCATAATACTGAAAAATTCTAATATCTTTGTAGTGTAGTATAAACCGGAGCTGTTAATAACAACCATTAACCAACTAAACTCGCGATGAAAGCTATTAAAATAATCGTCCTATTAATGGTATTGGGGCTTTCTCAGGCTTGGGCCACGGGGTTTGCTCACAATATGAACAAAGCCCAGCAAATGCTGAAGGGGAAGAAAGAGGTTGTAAACAACCGGGATACTTCTACGAATAAGGTGAAAATCGAATCAGAGAAGTCGGAAGCTAAAAAAGTCTTTTCTTTTGAGAAAGAAGCCTCTGATACAGACCATGACCGGGGCTCCCTGTCGGACCAGGTGGTCGGTACTTTAATCCAATGGATTTCCCAGGCTATGATTAAATTCGTGACCTTTGGTCGCTAACGTTTCCACTCGGGTTTCCATTTAATTTTCTTTCGGTAGTCCCGCGTTTTCATATGAAATAAAGATAGACCGAGGTACCCGTAAGTTGCTTTCGAGTCTCCTAATCCCAAAATCGCAGCGATATTACTAAATCCTATATGAAAGGGTCCCACTCTGCCGGTGAACCCTATCGTTGCTTTCTTTTTTCCTTCCCAAAATGTGATCGGGAAAGAATAATCGGAATCTTCATTTTCCCATCGAGGGGCTAGGGTGAAATATCCTGGGGTTGTCATCGATAACAATGATTCGGAGTTGTTAAGTGACTTTCCGTAGGCAGTGTGTATGAAAAAGGCCTTAAATGTCTGAACATCGGCTTCAAGGTGTAACATGGCCGGTAGGTAACCCCTACCTTGAAGTATATCCGTCTCCGTACCCCCAGTTAACATTTTTAGGCCATCCGGACCAAAATTGGTTATGGTTTCCATTTCCTTCTGTTGGAGTACCAACGAACTTTCTTGTCCCGTGAATTGAGATGAGTTGCTGGTACGATAATTGATTTTGCCTAAGTCTGTTACAGAACCGGCGAGCCGTAGCACGTATCCAGGCCTCGAGTCTCCTTCATCCTGGATATACCAGTGGGAGCCGATTTCCCAGGTTACCCCTAAATCTAATCCTATACCCTGGCCGTATTTGTCCGAATTTAGGTAGTCCTTTTGCGAAGAGACCGGTGTCGTGTATCCACCACGGTATTGGAGGTCATCGATAATCAGTTGGTTTTCGCCTGAAGCGCTAATTTCACCGTATTCATAACCATTTGCGGTCCCATCAATAAAGCTGGTCCGACCACCCGTAATGTACTTCAGGGTTCCACCCACTTTTAATTTATGTTGTGAATTATCCCATACCATGACGCCATAAGAGAGGGAGGCTTCTAAAAAACTATGTTGTTTTAATTGAAATGGACCCCAGTCGCCACTACCCGGTAATGGTTTAGGTGTGTCGAGACGTTTTGTGTACAACATTTTTACGTCATCAGGAATACCACTACCTAGCACGATACCTCTGTTGCGGACTTGCAGGGCAATGCCCTGTTTTTTTCCGAGCGAAATCATCAAGGAAGGGAGGTGAAATATACTACTAAGGTAGATTTGGTTTTGGTCGGTTATTGAACCCATCGTGCGCGATCGCCCATAGAGCTGATGACTCGAATGAGAGGCTAAGGAGGGGTACAAAATAGAGTTTCGCCCAAAAAATTGAAAATAGCGTGTCGAGATAGTACTGTGGATCGTTCCCACGTTGAGCTGCCACTTATAGGGGGAGCCTCCTAATGTGGAGGGATTGTAGGAGGTTCGATAGAGCCCTCCATAATTACTGATGGAGAGCCCCAATCGGTCCTGACCCAGTAGGGTATGTCCGAGTGAAAGCAGGAATATGAGTGTTATGAGTCGTTTCAACTGGAATTTTGATTTAATAACAGAAAGCCTGATCGGTCGTATATGAAAACTTCTTGTTCCACAAGCCAATGGAGTGCGCTGCTAAAAGTCGCTATTTCGAGATCCGGGAATGCTAGTTTGAGTTCATTCGGTTGCAGTTTACCCTGTTGTGCAACATAATCCCGGATTTGAGCTGCCAGGCTAGACAGGTCACGTTTCGATTGAATTGCCTTCTTCCGCTGGATACAATGGTCGCATAAATTGCAATAAGGTGCCTCTTTTTCATCAAAATATTGCAAGAGCATCATCGACCTGCATAGTGCAGGGTGGCTTGCATAGTGAACGACCGCTTCGATTTTGGCAGTATCTTTCTCGCGTCTTTTTTTTATGGACTCAAGGGCAAGGGGTAATTTATTCGCGTCGTATCGGGGGGTAAGGAGTTGAATTTGAGGTAAGTTTTTTTGGCGTTGATAATCGATAATATTCCTCGTTGCGAGAAATTCCAAGCCTTTAAAAACCTCGTTTATTGGGCATTTGAGCGACTTTGCCAAAGCAGCTTCTGAAATAGACACATATTCACTAAACATTTCGCCCCCATGAAAGCGCAGAAGTCTTTTTATAAAAGGATCATAATTAAAATAGCGTAATTGAAAATCGTAGAGATCAATCTTATTGATCAAAAACTTCACTCGTGAAGGACTATCGAAATCTTCATTTAGCAACAGAAATCCTTCTTGTTCGAGGAATTTTAAGGCATAGAATAGTTCGAGTCGACCGTAATTGTAGTTGGTTGCAAAGAGCTCCGCATCAAAATCGTAGGATGCCATATAGCCGCTCCCGATGGGAATTTGAAAGAAATTAGCAATCGATTGATAGACCCTTTTTAGAAATTCGATGTCGGGATATTTCTGCTGTATTCCTTTTCGAAGGAGGTTTAGGTCCTGTTCGTTATACATGGCAACGGCATAGGCTTTGAGGCCGTCGCGACCCGCACGACCCGCTTCTTGGTAATAGGCTTCCAGTGAGGCGGGTAAATCCCAGTGGATTACCGCTCTCACGTCAGGTTTATCGATACCCATACCAAATGCATTGGTAGCGACCATGACCCGGGTTCGATCATTGATCCAGCTTTGCTGACGTTGATCGCGTTCCTGAGTACTTAACCCAGCGTGGTAGGCGGAAGCGGTAATGCCTTTCGATACGAGCCAGTTGGCAATTTGAACCGTTCGATTGCGGGTACGTGTATAGACAATAGTACTTCCTTTAACCTTTGTTAGAATTTGTAGAAGTTTGGTTTCTTTGGATTCGGTGTTAATTACTGAGTAGGAAAGATTGTCGCGCGCAAAAGTTCGGGTAAAGATCTTCGCATTCCTCATGCAAAGCTTGTCCAGTATATCTGCCCGTACTTCGTTGGTTGCGCTGGCGGTCACAGCCATAACTGGGACACCCGGTAGTAATTTCCGGAATTCTGCAAT
>JBAYRB010000255.1:0-4878 GCA_041676905.1 Spirosomataceae bacterium | reverse complement strand
TATCAGCAAATGATCGATGAGATCGTAGAAAATATCCAGTGGATCTGTAATAAAAATAACGTACCTGTTCCCCATATTTTTACCGAGTTCGGTAGTTATACCGTCGGTGAGAGCGGAGCAGTCATCTATAAGGTCATCGACAAAAAACTTCAGAACGATAAGGAGTTATGGTACATGATCGATGGTTCCTTCATAACCCATTTGCCCGATTCTTGGGGAATGAACCAAAAGTACATTATGTTACCGATCAACAATTGGGATAACCCTTATCAGAAGGTGAATTTGGGGGGATTAACCTGTGATTCTCAAGACTTCTACAATACGGAAGCACATAGTTCTGACTTGTACCTCCCTATATTTTCGGAAAATGAAACACAGTACATAGGGTTCTTCCATACCGGCGCTTATCAGGAGTCACTTGGAGGTTACGGTGGTATACAACATTGTCTAATTCCTGCTCCCAAACACGTCTTGGTGGATCGGGATGAAGAAGGTAAAATTGTCACCAGTGTCTTCGCCGATGCGCAAGATGCCGACTCCATGCTTAAAATATTAGGCTACGGAAGAGACCATGTGGCTTCAGGCGAAAAAATTATCGAACGCACGGTCAATGTCAGCGAGGAAAAGATTGAGGAGGTGAGGGTTGACTAAAAAGTAGGACGGAGACGCAACTATTTCAAAAATAAAGCGTTAGTATTGGGATTCAGTTCCGTCAATTGAGTGATTAAATGAAAAAATTAGTTTTTTTGTTGACATTGGTTGGTTTCGTTGCGCTAAATGCCTGCTCTCGAAAGACTTGCCCTGCCTATAGCAGCGTGCCGGTAGCTCCTACAACGAATCAAATAGTCTAATTTTCAAGAATTTTTTCTACCGCCTCGGCGAAAGAAAGAACATGAAAAAGGGCTTTTGTTTGGGGGGATTCTGTGTCTTTAAGAAGAATCGTCTTGACTCCCACCCGTTGACCGGCTTGGATATCGCGTTCGCTGTCTCCGATTAGCCAGGATTGACTCGCATCGATATTGTATTTTGCCATTGCTCGTTCAATGAGCAGCGAACCGGGTTTGCGACTAAGTGAGCGCGTGGTGTAATCCTCATGGTGGGGAGCAAAATACAGATCATCCAAAACGTTTCCATACGCTTCATTCATTCGATCGTGGACTTTTTGTACATCTACAGATGTGTATAGCCCTTTTGCGATACCGGCCTGGTTGGTAATAACAATGAGGAGATAGCCTTTTTTCTTCAGCAAATTTAGTCCTTCTTTGACGCCTATCGGGAACTCTATTTTTTCAGGTTGATATAAATAGCCCGGCAAATCTTGGTTAAGCACCCCATCACGATCGAGAAATACACACTTTTGCATAAAAAGGAAAGCGATTCATCCCTCGTTTGGTAGGGGGATGAATCGCGGTAAATTATTAAACTATCGATTTACAAGTTTTTCCGGTTCAATTCTTTCACTGCGTGGTCTGCAGCTCGCGCCGTTAAGGCCATGTAAGTTAATGAAGGGTTGACACAGGAAGCAGATGTCATACATGCTCCGTCTGTAACAAACACGTTTTTAACTGCATGGACTTGGTTATAGGCATTGAGCACCGAGGTTTTCGGATCTCTACCCATGCGAGCGGTGCCCATTTCATGGATCGCCATACCTAAATAAGATCCTCTATCATAAGTGTTTACGTTTTTAACCCCGGAGCGTTCCAGCATCTCAGCGGCGTCATTCATCATATCTACACGCATCTTATGCTCATTTTCTCTGAGATCAGCGTCAAAAACAACGATAGGAATACCGAATTTATCTTTTTTCTCAGGGTGTAGATACATACGGTTTTCATGGTAGGGTAAGGTTTCACCAAACCCACCGAAGCCGATTGTCCATGCACCGGGACGGGTTAGTGCTTCCTTAAATTCCGCACCGAAGGCATATTCGGCAATGTTTCGCTGCCAGCCTTGGCGACTTCCTCCTCCTTGATAGCCAAATCCGCGAAGATAGTCCCGCTTATCTTTTCCGATATTACGATAACGGGGTATGTAAATTCCATTGGCACGACGACCGAAATAGTAAGTGTCGAGTCCACCCTCCCAAGTGCCACTGGCTCCGATACGGAAGTGGTGGTCCATAAGGTTGTGTCCGAGCTCACCTGAATCGTTGCCTAAGCCATTAGGGAAGCGATTCGATTTGGAGTTTAACAAGGTCACTGTGGAGCCTATGGCACCAGCACATACGAAGATAATCCGTGCAAAAAATTCTCTTTCCTGTAGGGTTTGGGTATCGACTACTTTTACGCCGGTGGCTCGCTGTTTTTGATCGTCATAAATAATTTCGCTTACCATGGAATGGGGGCGTAGGGTCAGACGCCCGGTTTTTACAGCAGGTGGCAGGGTACTCGACTGGGTACTGAAGTAAGCGCCATAAGGGCAGCCAAGCGAACAGAGGTTACGATACTGACAGGAAGCACGGCCTTGTTCGAGATGATGTTTGGCAGCATGGGATAGGTTCGCTACCCGGCCTATGGTCATCACACGCCCAGGGAATTCCTTTTCTAGACGTTTACGGACTTCTTTCTCAACGAAATACATATCCATCGGAGGCAGGAACTCACTGTCGGGCAATTGGGGCAAACCCAATTTTTCGCCAGATATTCCCACATGCTTTTCGACATAGCTATACCACGGGGCAATGTCCTTATACCGAATTGGCCAATCCACCGCGATTCCATCTTTTAAGTTGGCTTCGAAGTCGAGGTCACTCCAACGGTAGGATTGTCTTCCCCACATAATGGATTTTCCTCCCACGATATCCGGCCGGTACCAGTCGAATCGCTTTTTCTCTTCGTAGAGCGACTCCATATCGTTCATCCAATATTTTTCGGTCATCTCGTTGTAGGGATAATCGCGGGATAGGAACGGATGCGTTTCCTTTTGCTTTACGGTTAAGCGACCGTTGTACTTTTTCTCCCAGGGTGCCTTCATGGCATTTTCGTAGCCTGTAATGTGCTCCAACGGTTTTCCGCGTTCGAGCATAAGAACTTTCAGGCCTTTTTCGGTGAGTTCTTTGGCAGCCCACCCCCCTGAAACACCTGATCCGATGACGATGGCATCGTAGGTAATATCTTTTGCAGCGTCTATATTTAAATACATTTTAGTCTACTATTTTACAGTAATTGAAATAGGAGCGCTGAAGGTAGTTAGTCGGTCAGCGCCATGAACACTTAAAGTGCCCAGGTTTTTTGATCGGGTTTGAGTGGATATGAACCTTCAAATCGACCTGGGATCGGCAAATAGTCCAGCGCTTGGGTGGCGCCAATTTCGGACGTAAAATAGCCCGTCACGGTAAGACTTTTCATGTGGCCAAAGAATGCTTTGTCGTGATCAGCTGCGTCTTGCACCAATTGCTTCTTTTGAGTGTCAGTTAAATCGGCAAATTCTTTGTTAAACTGCGATTTCGCTTTTTGAGCAATTCGGTTGACTCCAGCGTAAAATTCTTCCTGATCTTTTTGCTCGTAGCAATCGCGAATCACACGGATGATAAAGTGGTGCGCGCCGGCCGCTTTAGCACCTGGCGTCGACGTGGTGGGAATAATGACATCGGCGATTTCAGCAACTAATGCTTCTTGAACCGCAGTAGGGGCTACCACCGGTCCGCTATAGGTTTTTTTACCCATTACACCGGCCATTAAAGGCTCCGTAAAGGCAACTCCTAGCACTGCTGAAAGCCGCATTAGGACTTCCCGTCTGTTAATATTAGACATGCTTGTAAAATGTTATTTAGGTTTGTATCCGTTAATTACTCCTTTGACCTCTGATTGCTTATGTTTTACCTCAGAAAATCGATTGGGGAAAATATAACTTCCAATACTAAGGGAATTTCCCGATTTCATCAAAAAACAACAAGAATCTAGGTAATATTTATAAAGAGTATAAAGCGATGGATTTTTATTTTTAAAGCTACCGCATAAAGAATGTAACGCTTGTGGCAATCAACTTTTTAAACATGCCGACAAATGTATTTACTTTGCTGTCCCGTCAAGAAATAGATTATATGAAAAGGATACAAAGTTGGCTGGTAATGCTCCTTGTTGGGGTAACCGCCTGTAATCAAACTTCTCAAATGGAAAGAACGCCTTATCAATGGCCTCAGGACGTAAAACCGCCTGTGGCAGAAATTATCCCACACACACGAATCATCCATGGGGACACGGTAGTGGACAATTATTACTGGATGATCGACTATTTCAAAAAAGGACCCCATAGTGATAAAGTAATCGACTATCTCAAAGCCGAAAATGCCTACCTGGAAGAGATGATGAAGGGTACGGAAGATTTTCAGAAAAATCTTTTTGAAGAATTAAAGGGGCGGATCAAGGAAAAAGATGAAAGTGTCCCCGTTTTTCATAACGGATATTATTACTATTCCCGTACGGAAGATGGTCAACAGTACTTCAAATATTGTCGTAAGAAAGGAACGCTTGACGCCCCTGAGGAAATTCTTGCCGATGTAGATGAAATGGCGAAAGGCCACGCCTATTATTCAGCTACGGGTTTCACGATTAGCCTCGACAATCGACTTATGGCCTTTGGTGTCGATACCGTTTCAAGGCGCCAATATACTATCTACATCAAGAATTTGGATACGGGTGAAATTTACCCGGAACAAATCGTTAATACGACCGGTCGGGCGGTATGGGCGAATGATAATAAAACCTTATTCTATATTGAAAAGAACGAACAAACCTTATTGAGTGAAAAGGTACGTCGCCATGTATTAAATACGCCGGTTTCAAGCGATGTGACGGTATATCACGAAAAAGATAATTCCAATTACATTGGTTTAATGAAGTCTAAGGAGGGTAATCATATTTTGATTGTCTCTGC
>JBAYRB010000254.1:0-4887 GCA_041676905.1 Spirosomataceae bacterium | reverse complement strand
TGGGCATATGTAGAAGAAAAAGTGCTTGCGATTGTCCCAATCACAAATAACTGCGACCATTTTCCCCGTTTGCGCGTGCCATTTTAGTCTTTGCAAAAGATTAGAATAGCCTATACGATTTTCATAGTCTCTTCAAAGCACGGGTGAATCATCTGATTCACTTTGGCTTTTAAAATACGGGTTGTAAACCTTCCTAGATATTCGCTCCTTTTTTTGTACTTTTGCGGCTTACCAACCAGGGCTGCCGTTAAACAGAAAAAAGCCTTCTTTTTTTATTTCAGGGAAATGAAAATCAACATTCACGCAACAGAAAGGTTTGAGGACAGACATCATGGAAAGTCTGCTTCCGATACCGAAGAAATGTTAAAAACGTTGGGCGTATCGTCGGTCGATGAATTGATCGATCAGACAGTACCTTCTCATATTCGTGCCAACGAGCCTCTATCGTTACCATCCGGTGTATCCGAGCAGCTTTTTCTGGCTGAGTTTCGTAAAATCGCCCGCCAAAATGCGGTGCTTAAATCCTTTATTGGAACCGGTTACTACGATACCATCGTACCGAACGTAATTTTAAGGAATATATTGGAAAATCCGGCTTGGTATACTGCGTATACGCCTTATCAAGCCGAAATTTCACAAGGGAGACTGGAAATGTTACTCAATTTCCAGACCGTGATAATCGAGCTGACGGGAATGGAAATCGCCAATGCATCCTTGCTGGACGAAGGAACCGCCGCAGCAGAGGCTATGTCGATGTTCCACGCGCTCCGATCCGCTCCTAAAAAAGGAGCTAGCAAATTTTTTGTTTCGAAATGGGTTCACCCCCAAACCATCGATGTGCTACACACCCGGTCAGCCCCATTAGGGATACAAATTGTGGTAGGGGATCATCATGAGGTGGATCTGACCGACGAAGATCTCTACGGTGCATTATTGCAATATCCAGGAACCGAGGGTCATGCAGAAGATTATTCTGACTTCATTGAATCGGCTCACCAACACAATATACAGGTGGCAGTAGCGGCAGACTTGCTAGCGCTCGTTCTCCTCAAGTCACCCGGAGAAATGGGAGCCGATGCGGTGGTCGGTACCTCACAACGCTTTGGTGTACCGATGGGGTACGGTGGGCCACACGCAGGCTATTTTGCTGCCCGGGAAACCCACAAACGACATATACCTGGACGGATCATCGGGCTAACCGTCGATGCTGAAGGTAATCAAGCCTTGAGAATGGCGTTACAGACCCGAGAACAGCATATTCGTAGGGAAAAGGCCACTTCAAATATTTGTACCGCGCAAGTACTACTCGCGGTTATGTCGGGTGCTTATGCCGTTTATCACGGCCCCGAAGGTTTGAAAAGGATTGCGGAAAGAGTACACGGATTGGCCGTTCTATTCGCTGAAACCGTTCAAAAGTTTGGCTATAAGGTGACAACCGATCAGTTTTTTGATACCGTAACCGTCCAAACACCCTTCGCAAAACGTATTAAAGAAGAGTCGGTTAAATGGGGATTCAATTTGCGCCATTACCCATTCCCCGATACGCGAATCGGCATTTCCTTCGACGAAGCAAAAACTTTCCAGGATGTTATCGATCTCCTAAATCTGTTTGCTGACGCTGCGGCCTTCCAGGGTGAACTGGAAATTGATGGGGAAGTTGAGTCGATACTTCCTGATCAATTATTGCGGAAAACCGAGTTTTTAAAACATCCAGTCTTCAACGATTACCATACCGAACATGAAATGTTGCGGTATTTGAAATCATTGGAAAATAAAGACCTCTCCATGGTACATTCCATGATTTCACTGGGTAGCTGTACAATGAAACTCAATGCTACCGCGGAAATGATCCCTATTACCTGGCCTGAGTTGGCTAATATCCACCCCTTTGTACCAGCCAATCAAGCCAAAGGGTATCAGCAGATTTTAAGTCATCTCGATCAATGGCTGTCCGAAATTACCGGTTTTGCAAAAGTTTCCTTGCAACCTAACTCGGGAGCGCAGGGTGAGTATGCCGGATTGATGGCCATACGTGGATGGCACTTAAGCCGGGGTGAAGGACACCGGAATATAGCTTTGATACCTGCCTCGGCACACGGAACTAACCCGGCTTCAGCGGTCATGGCAGGCATGAAAGTAGTGGTCATTAAATGCGACGAGAGGGGAAATATTGACGTGGAAGATCTAAAAGCCAACGCCGAAAAATATAGAAATGAACTGGCTGCCCTCATGGTTACCTATCCGTCTACCTACGGAGTTTACGAAGAGACAATAAAGGAAATCTGTGAAATTGTGCATTCCCATGGTGGGCAGGTATATATGGACGGTGCCAACATGAATGCCCAGGTAGGACTGACCAGTCCGGGACGCATAGGAGCAGATGTGTGTCACCTGAATTTGCATAAAACCTTCTGCATCCCACACGGAGGGGGTGGACCCGGCGTAGGGCCTATTGGGGTAGCCGAACATCTGATTCCCTTCTTGCCCGGTCATGTTTTTATGGATCAGGAGAATCCTAAAAAAGGACCCTTCGGAGCCGTTTCTGCAGCACCCTACGGTAGTGCCAGCATTCTACCTATCTCCTATGCTTATATCGTGATGATGGGTGGCGAAGGATTGACCAACGCAACCAAAACCGCGATTTTAAACGCGAACTATGTAAAAGCACGTCTCGAAAAGTACTATCCTATTCTCTACACAGGTCGTAATGGTAGATGTGCACACGAAATGATTGTGGATTGCCGCCCCTTCAAAGCCGTCGGAATTGAAGCCGAGGATCTGGCGAAAAGGCTAATGGATTACGGTTTCCATGCCCCAACCCTGTCGTTTCCAGTACCGGGTACTCTGATGATTGAACCGACGGAATCGGAATCTAAATCAGAACTCGATCGTTTCTGTGACGCAATGATTTCAATTCGCGAGGAAATTCGTGAGATTGAAGAAGGTAAAGCAGATCCTAAGGTGAATGTACTCAAAATGGCGCCTCACACGTATCGCGTTGTGGTTGCAGAAGACTGGGATCGCCCCTATTCGAGAGAAAAAGCGGTATTCCCCTTGCCTTATCTAAGACATCGGAAATTCTGGCCATCCGTGAGTAGGGTTGATAATGCCTACGGTGACCGAAATCTGGTATGTGCTTGTATACCGGTCGAAGATTATGCATAGAGCGTAAATATTACTCTGTTATACCATATAAAATAAAAAATGCCAATTGATTTTATAGAAGAACTGCGCTGGAGGGGGATGTTACAAGACATTATGCCTGGAACAGAAGAACTGTTGAAATCGGAACGGGTGTCTGGTTACATTGGTTTCGACCCCACAGCTTCTTCCTTACATATAGGTAATTTAGCCACCATCATGTTGCTGGTCCATTTGCAAAGAGCAGGTCATAAGCCTTACGTTCTAATTGGTGGCGCGACAGGAATGATCGGAGACCCCTCTTTTAAAGCTGCAGAAAGAACGTTTTTGTCGGAAGAGGAACTAAAGGTTAATCAGGAAGGGATTAAAAAGCAACTGATGCATTTCCTGGATTTCGAAAACGGCGAAAATGCCGCGGTAATGGTTAACAACTACGATTGGTTCAAGGATATGGGCTTTTTACAGTTCTTGCGTGAAGCGGGGAAATATCTGACCGTCAATTACATGATGTCAAAGGATTCGGTAAAAAAACGTCTCGAAACCGGGATTTCTTTTACCGAGTTCTCCTATCAATTATTACAGGGCTACGATTTTTACCATCTCTACAAAACCTACAATATCCGTTTGCAAATGGGCGGTTCCGACCAATGGGGTAATATTACCACCGGAACCGAAATAATCCGTAGAAAAGAAGGGGATGAAGAAGGTTATTTTAAAGCTTACGCCTTGACTACGCCTCTGGTAACCAAAGCCGATGGAACCAAATTTGGTAAAAGCGAAGGGGGAAACATCTGGTTGGATCCCCAGCGAACTTCTCCCTATCAGTTCTATCAATTTTGGCTTAACCAATCGGATGAGGACTCTCACCGGCTGCTTCGCGTGTTTACCCTGTTGAGTGAGGAAGAAATTTTGCAATTGGAAGCCGAACACGAGAAAGCCCCTCATCTACGTTTGATGCAAAAAGCGCTTGCCAAGGATGTAACTATTCGCGTGCATTCCGAAAAAGATTATGAAATAGCGGTTAAAGCCTCGGAGGTTTTATTCGGGAAAGCCACGCTTGAAACGCTAAAGAGTATTCAACCCGATGAATTCGATACCATTTTTGAGGGCGTACCTCAAAGCGTGATCCCACGTTCTACCTGGGAAAACACTTTGTCGGTTCTAGACCTAATCTCGATTGCGACCCAAAACGAAATCTATTCGTCTAAAGGAGAAGCCCGTAGAGCAATTCAACAAAATGCGGTGAGTGTTAACAAGGTAAAAGTGAAGTCTGTCGAACAACCCCTATCCGACTTTGAATTACTTCAAAATCGATTCATTCTGGTTTCAAAAGGAAAGAAAAACCACTTGATAAGGATTGAGTAGATAGCAAATCAATACAGGAATTTATTATATAAACGGGGAGTATTCGCATGGAAGGATACTCCCCGTTTGATTTATATGTGTAGAAGAAAACGACTATTATTACTTATATTTATCTAACTTAAGACTGCGATCACAAACCGAACCTTGTCCTATGAATAAATATTTAGTCGTAATTTTTGTCCTATTATCGACTTTGGTGCATCTGGAAACCAAGGGGCAAATCGAAAAAGGCACTCAATTTTGGGGCGGTACCATCCACAGTGCAGGAACTTTTGCTAATGAAAAAAAATCAGAATTAGCTACAGACAAGTCGAACGAAGTTCTTTTAGGACTGAAACTGCAGTGGGGGAAATTTATGCGTCAGGATTTTATGTTCGGCGT
>JBAYRB010000253.1:0-4894 GCA_041676905.1 Spirosomataceae bacterium | reverse complement strand
CTTTTTATGCCCAAATCCGTGGTCATCGACCACCAATTCGATTGGGAGGGTGACGAAGCACCTTCCATTCCCTATCACATGACAATCCTCTACGAAGCCCATGTGAAAGGATTAACAGTGATGCATCCGGTAGTACCCGAAAAACTTAGAGGAACTTACGCGGGTGTCGCTCATCCAGTCATGATTGACTATTACAAAAAATTAGGTATTACGGCTATTGAGTTAATGCCCGTTCACTATTTTATTTCAGATCGGCACTTAGAAGAAAAAAACCTTTCGAACTACTGGGGATATAATACCCTAGCTTACTTCGCGCCTGATACGCGATATACCCATACCGAGACGCCCCATAAAGTAATCACCGAGTTCAAAACGATGGTGAAAGAACTCCATAAAGCTGGGCTAGAAGTAATTCTTGACGTCGTATATAACCATACGGGGGAGGGGAATCAAATGGGCCCCACGATCAGTTTTCGGGGAATTGATAACGCATCTTATTATCGGCTCACCGACGATCGGAGGTATTATATGGACTATACCGGTACTGGAAATACCCTTAATTCAAATCTACCTCATGTGTTAAAATTAATCATGGACAGCTTGCGCTACTGGATTACTGAAATGCACGTGGATGGATTTCGATTCGACCTGGCGTCTACCCTTGCACGTGAACTTCATGAGGTAAATAAATTGGGTGCATTTTTCGACATCATATATCAAGATCCTGTTCTCTCGAACGTAAAATTGATTGCCGAACCTTGGGATATCGGTGAGGGGGGGTATCAAGTGGGTGGTTTCCCCATGGGTTGGGCTGAATGGAATGGCAAATACCGGGATTGCGTCCGTGACTACTGGCGGTGCGAAAGCGGTATGCTTGCTGAACTCGCAGAACGTTTCACCGGTAGCCATGATCTCTATAGCAACGACAATCGTTTACCAACCGCCAGCATCAACTTTATCACCGCCCATGATGGTTTCACACTCAACGACCTGGTGACCTATGAAAATAAACTCAATGCTGATAACCTAGAGGACAACCAGGACGGAGAAAGTCATAACCGTTCCTGGAACTGTGGTCATGAAGGTCCTACCGACAACGAAGAAGTGAACCAACTTCGGCAAAGGCAAAAGCGTAATTTACTGACTACGCTTTTCCTATCCCAGGGCGTACCGATGCTGCTGGCAGGTGATGAGTGGGGACGAACCCAAAATGGAAACAACAATGCCTATTGTCAGGACAATGAAATATGTTGGATGAATTGGGATAAGATGGATCATGACCTGTTAGCATTTACAAGTCAGCTGATCCACTTTCGTAGAAATCATCCTGTATTTTCCAGAAGAAATTGGTTCAAAGGAAAACCTATCAGAGGGGTCGGGGTAGAAGATATAGCATGGTTTACACCCGATGGGCATGAAATGCCTGATGAGGCATGGCAGCATGACCGAGCAGCTTCCCTGGGAATCTATCTCAACGGAAAAGGCTTACCTGACGGAGAACAGGGAGAACGAATTACTGATCACCATTTTTACCTGCTCTTTAATGGACTTCCCAAAGAAGTAGCATTCCAGCTTCCTGGAGAGAAGTACGGATATAATTGGTCGTTGGTCTTGGATACGGCTACAGGTTTTAACGAGCATTCAAACTCCGACCTCAAACCGGGCGAGTGGATTACCGCACAACCCCATAGCATCATGGTTTTGGCATCGGAAGAGGGCTAGCTCAGGGTTTTATTAACCCCTTTCTTTGAATCATAAAAACAAAAAAATCAGGTGCCCCAAAAGCTGAGACACCTGATTGACCCGTGTGTGTATGTTCTATTACCCTTATTGCTCTTCAGCCATGGCTGCCTCATTCACAAGACTTTCCGCAACCTTGGTCAATTTACTGTCGGTATCTTTTTCTTCTTTCAAGATGTCCCGTAACAATTTCTCAGCCTTTTTGTGCCCCATCAAGTTGGCATAAGTCGCCAGGGTACCATAGGTAGCAATTTCGTAATGCTCGATTTTTTGAGCGCCTGCAATTAGGGCTGCATCGCGTACCATCGTACCCTCCTTATGGTCTTTCATCAGCTCTTCAGCTTCCTCGAGGAGACCTTCCATCGCTTCACATTTTTCAGCTCTGGCTTTTTCGCCTAAACTTTCAAAAGTTTGCTTCAATTTCTCGATATGACCTTCCGTTTCTTTTAGATGTGATTCAAAGGCTTTAGTAAGTTCTTTGGAAGTGGCTCCTTTCGCCATTTTCGGCAAATTTTTATAAAGCGCTTCCTCTGCCCATAAAGCATCTTTTAGGCCGTCTAAGAAAAGTTCGTGAAGTGCATTGTCCATATTATTATCAGCCTTTCCGTTAGACTTCTTTTGTGAATTGTTCATAATGCTACCGTGTTTTAGTTAGTTGATTGATTCTCTGTTTGTTGATTCAGAATAATTTTACAGCTCGTCGTTCGACTTGTTGTTGTATTGAATATGAAAAAACCGTTCCCAGATCAACTTGAATAGTGAATAACCCACCTATCTAATTTAATACGCCATAACCCTTTGATTATGTGGCGATACCGTTTGCAACAGTTTGAGCAACCATTCCCCGTTTTCCCTCAATTTTGACCAACTTTTCAGAATTACTTTGATACCTTCACCTGCCCTCCATGGTGCGTTCCCTAAATTCCTAAGAAACTTTACCTCGACGGCAATTTTACTTGTAAGAACGTATTCGGTGAATCCTATAGGAAAAACTGTATGGAGTGAATACTTCTGATTGTCAAGCGTTTGAAAATTTGGCACAGTACTTGTGGGTAAATAAACATTATTACTGCTACCACTTCTATAGCCGGGGAAATTCGCTTCTACGGATTTCCCCAATTTTTCAGGCATCCACTCCCCAATACAACAATTTCATAGTAGTAGCTATTTCCTAATTGATTCGACGTTCACATTCATTACGTTCACTTACCTCACACATGAAAAAGAATTCCATCATCCACCGTCATTTTTTTCGTATCACGATTATCGTGATTGCGATTCTGGTTTTCATTCGTTTGATGCTTCCCATTATTTTGTTGAAAACCGTCAATAAACATTTGGCTGAACTGCCGGGTTACCAGGGTTCCATAGAAGACTTACGGTTGTCCCTCATTCGTGGAGCTTATGGTGTAGATGGGGTTATTTTTAACAAACGGGACAGTGCCACGCAAGACACCATCCCCTTTTTTAAAGCTGCATCGATTGATGCGTCTTTGGAATGGAAATCATTGCTAAAAGGGAGTTTAGTCGGGGAAATTGAAATCGACTCACCCGAAGTGAGATTCACACGAGAGCGGGTGGAACCCCAAACGATCGTCAAGGATTCTAGCTTTTTGCTCCGCTTAGCCGACAAAGCTATGCCATTAGCGATTAACCGGTTCGTTGTCGAAAATGGAACGCTACGATACATTGATCCGGAAAATAATGTGGATGTTCAGATAGAACAAATCCAAATCGTGGCTATAAACCTTCGCAACGGATACGACTCAACCAATACCTTCCCGGCAGGCCTGGAAGCAAACGGCAAAATATACGACGGTCAGCTGAATCTGGAAGTAGACGCAAATCCTCTGGCCATGGACCCTACTTTTAAGATGAATGCCGTCTTAGAACAGGTAGATCTGCCTCAGCTGAATGATTTTTTCAATGCCTACGCCGGAATTGATGTAAACGCAGGTACATTCGGACTTTACGCAGAAGCAGAAGCCGAAGAGGGGCACTTCGTTGGTTATGTCAAACCGCTCTTAAAAGATCTGGATATCTATTCCCCCGAGGACCGGAAAGACAATTTTATACGTAGAGCCTGGGAAGCGATTGTAGGAGTTGTTACAGAGATATTTGAGAATCAGCCGGAAGAGCAAGTAGCTACTAAAATCAGGCTTGAAGGATCGTTAGAAAATCCGAATACCAACTGGCTGATGGCCATAGGCTTTATTTTAAGAAATGCTTTTATCCAGGCTTTACAGCCCGGTATCGATCATGAAATTAATTTAAAAGGTGTGAAAGGTGAGGTAGCGAAGAAGGGGAGCGACGATTGATACACCCGTAAAAAAATCCGGGAACCTCGCTCCTTTGCGAATTCCCGGATGAGATATAGATGGCACCACCCCAGTGGGGTACTCCCACGAATACCGCCTTACTGGTTATTGGAAGGTTCGTTAGTGGTTGGTTTCTGGATGCGTAATGTGTCCTCTCCCTCTGTACCTTCGATGCCCTGTCTTCTAGGATCTTGACCCGTCGGCATCATTGTGTCGGTATGCATATCGGTATCGTTGCGATACGAATCATTCTGCGTGTCGTTGTTCCTATTATTGGTATTTCCGCAAGACGAAATAGCCAAAAAGGCGATCATTATTCCGAAACTTACTATCGTTTTCATAACTCTCATTATTTAGTGGTGAACATTAATTTGTGTGGTGTATTTTAATTTTCAAGTGCTGTGTATGTGTTCCTGTTCCATAGACCTGACCGTATCAAAATTTCGGTGTGGCACTAGCTTGTCGGCTAAGGATTGTATCAAAAAAATATGTTCCTCAAGTACTTTTAAAAGGGGTTCATTTAGGTCGAAATAGTTCAATAAACTTTGATATTTCCGCAATAACTTTTGCTGTTTTTCTTGTAGGACGGTAATCATTTGGGCGCTCGGATTCGATTTAGCCCAACTCAACAATTTTGTTCCCGAAGCTTTCAGCGCACTGTCCTGGAGGGGGCATTTTAGTTGGTTGTAGATTACGGAAATTTCATTCATGCAGATAGAGGCTATCAAGTACCCTTTTCCGCAAATGCTTCTCATTTCGGTGGGTAGTTCTTCGCGCATGGCGATTTTAAAAACGTCCATTTGCGCACCGTGGAGTCTCCACAGTTCGGCGATGCG
>JBAYRB010000252.1:0-4900 GCA_041676905.1 Spirosomataceae bacterium | reverse complement strand
CGTTGTAGAAACACTTGCTAGCAAAATTTCGAATATCAACGCTGTCAACGACAAGGGCGAGTCAGCCTTAACGAAGGCTATCGCTAGCGGCACCGCTGAAATCGCCGCCTTCCTCCTCCAACAAGGAGCCGATGTAAAGGTGATCAATAAGGATGGACATAACCTTGCCTATTACTGGTTCGATTCCTACCGGGACGGAACTCCTCAGAATGCAGGAAGAGGTGCCCAAGGAGGCAATTCAGCCAACCGTCAAGGCCCCAGCGACTTTGATAAAAAACTAATCTTACTCCGTGAGTCAGGCTTAGATGTTTCAGCTCCTCAGAAGGACGGAACTACCCTATTCCACATCGCTGTGGCGAAAGAGAACCTGTCGTTGATCCGCAAAGCCATGGAACTCGGAGCCGATATCAATGCCCAGGATAAGGATGGGATTACCCCCTTGCATCGGGCTGCATTAATCGCCAAGGATGATACAATATTGAAAACACTGATCGAACTCGGTGCTAAAAAGGATCTGAAAACGGAATTCGACGAGACTGCCTACGATTTAGCCAAAGACAACGAGTTTCTTGCCAACAACCGTATCACCATCGATTTCCTAAAATAATTCCGTGTTACCATTCATGCCTTACCAGGAATTTGTTTTCCTGAAGGCATCTGTTCACCATGAGAAAGAAATTTTTTAAGACGACGTTAGTAAGTTTTATCCTGCTATTTTTTGCCCTCGGCTCATTCGCACAAACCAGCAAATACAAATGCATGGTTCAAATGACGACTTATCAGGGGCTGGAAGCCTACGTGGTCATTTCCCTTATTGACCCAAACGGTAATTACGAAAAAACACTTTATGTACTAGGTCCAGACAAACAATGGTATAACACCTTAAAAGAATGGCACAAGTTTGAATCTAAGGCTAAATCCAAACTCAGTGCCATTACCGGTGCCTCAGTTGCAGCGGGAGATCGTACGGTGAAAACCATCGAAATCGACGATAGTAAAATCGACAAGGGCTACAAACTCCGTTTTGAATCGGCAGTAGAAGAACAAAAATATCACACAGTGGATGTGGAAATCCCGCTCTCCACCGAAAAAATTTCCGAACGTGCCGAAGGGAAAGGATACATCAGGTTTGTCAAACTCAGTAAAGTTCAGTAGACCCAATGAGTTTATCGATTTGGAGGTTTGCACACCTGGCATTGGCCGTAATCTCAGCATTGTTCCTACTCATTCTGTCGGCAACGGGCATCATACTTGCTATCGATGCGGTCAATGAAAATCTACCTGATTTTAAAACCAACGATTCCGAAACCCTTACCCTCGCTGAAACCTTACCCGTTCTCCAAGAGGTTTATCCAGAAATCCTGGAAATAACGGTACATCCTAATGGTTTTGTATCGATTGACGCCACCGATCCAGAGGGAAATTCAATAAACGCCTATATCGATCCACATGACGGCAAAATATTAGGGCCTGTTCAACCCAAAAGCGATTTTATCCAATGGAATATCGCCCTCCATAGATCGTTGTTTTTAAAGGAAACGGGGCGAATCATCGTAGGCATCGTGTCTTTTCTATTGGTATTAATTGCCGTTAGTGGGACGGTTTTGATTATTAAAAGACAACAAGGGCTTCGAAACTTTTTTGCTAAAATTCAACGAGACTTCTTCTCCCAATACCTTCATGTGGTTACCGGGCGATTGATGCTCATCCCCGTCCTGATCATCGCAATAACAGGCACCTACCTTTTTTTGATACGCATTGGAATAATACTTCCTACCTCCGAAGAATTTAAATTGGATGAGGCGGAGCAGCTTCCACGTCAGGCATGGGCTGATTTTGAAGTATTTCAGCAAACTCAATTAGGACAAGTAGAAAAGATCGATTTTCCCTTCCTACTTGAAGATGAAGACGAACCCTTCATCCTAAAATTAAAGGACCGTGTGCTTACCGTCAACCAGCTGACGGGGGCAGTTATCCAGGAAAGTCGCCACCCCAATGCCGTAGTTTGGGAGCAATGGAGCATGGACTTACATACCGGTAGAACCAGCATCCTTTGGGCTATTATTTTGGGATTCGCTTCCTTGAATATCCTTGTTTTTATCTACACCGGTTTCAAAATTACCTGTCGGCGCCTGCGTACTAAAATCCGCAATCGTTATGGCGCTAATGAAGCTGAGTTCATAGTGTTGACCGGCTCGGAAAACGGAAGCACACTTTTCTTCGCCAATGAGATCCATCGTCAATTGCTGGCCGAGGGGAAGAAATCGCATCTCACAGAAATGAATCGATTTTCCACCTACCCTAAAGCGAATCACTTACTTGTCTTTACCTCTACCCATGGTTTGGGTACGGCGCCTGCGAATGCCATTCATTTTGAAAAATTAGTGGACGCTTTTCCAGCTAGGCGAAAGTTGAAGTTTTCAGTAGTGGGTTTCGGCTCTAAAGCGTATCCCGACTTCTGCGGATACGCCCGACAGGTCGACCGCTTGTTAGAGCGACAAGGCTGGGCTGAACGCCATTTGGATATGCATACAGTAAACGATCGGTCCACCCATGAATTTACCCAATGGATAACTGCTTGGAACGCAAAGACGGGCACATCACTTTCGACCACCCCTGCCCGCTATAGTATGTCTACGCAGGGGATAACGAATTTCACAGTAACCGAAGTTTCCGAAATTTGCACGGTCAACAATACCTTTAAGATTTTCCTAAAGCCCAATGTCAAGATTCGCTTTCGCTCGGGTGATCTACTGGCCATTTATCCGGGTAGTGAGGGGCGCGAAAGGCTTTATTCCATTGGAAAATGGGATGACCAAATTCAATTGATCGTCAAGCTGTACCCGGGTGGCCTAGGCTCTGAATTTTTGTGTCGATTAAAATCGGGTGACCTGATTAAAGCCAGGATATTGCGTAATCCCGGTTTCCATTTTCCCCGTAACGCTCCGAATGTCGTGATGATTTGTAACGGAACAGGCATTGCTCCTTTCCTCGGGATGGTTCGGGAAAACCACAAACAAACTCCGGTATCCCTTTACGCTGGTTTTCGTTATGAAAACACATTGGTCGATCAATACCGTAACTACTTAAATGAAGAGGTTGCCAAAAAGCATTTACATCAAACGCAATGGGCATTCTCGAGAGGTGAAAAGCCTTGTTACGTAATGGATCTGATCCGGGATGACGCCGCGTTTGTGACCGATGTCTTGGAAAACAACGGTGTGGTGATGATCTGTGGTTCTCTGTCAATGCAAAAGGATGTAGAAGGGTTAATCGATCAATTGTGTAGGACAAAAACCGGGAAGCCACTAGCCTATTATCAGGCTCGAGGGCTAGTTAAAGCCGATTGTTATTAACATGTACACAGGTCACAAATTCGTTTGCTGGGTTGTCATCTTTGTTTTCTTCCATACACCATCACTGGTGGCAAATCCGGATATTTTATTGAAGAAGCGTGCGAACTTGATGGGATCTGTATTTGAAATTTCCTTGGTAGGCACGGACAGCGCTAGCTTAGCATATCAAATCCAGTTGGTCATCGATGAAATTGAACGGATAGAAAACTTGATTTCAGAATGGCGTCCAAATACACAAATTTCGGAAGTAAATCGTAACGCCGGTATAAGGCCGGTGAAAGTAGACCGGGAAGTTTTTGAGTTAACGCGTCGAGCCATTTCGTATTCGATACTGTCGGATGGAGCCTTCGATATTAGTGTCGCTGCGCTGGATAAAATTTGGCGATTCGATGGCAACATGGACGCGCTTCCGTCGGATACTGCAGTTCAAAACTCCGTAACGAAAGTAGGATTTGAATAAATCGAACTGGACAGTATTGCCTCAACCATTTTTCTAAAGCAATCAGGCATGAAAATCGGTTTTGGATCCATTGGTAAAGCCTATGCGGCTGACCGGGGAAGGCATATTTTACAAGAAATGGGCGTTAAAGGCGGATTGATCAACGCTTCCGGTGACATTGCCCTATGGGGAAAACCGCCGGGAAAGAAAAGCTGGTCCATAGGAATATCAGATCCTGAAAAACCGTATAAGATAACTCGAAAACTGCGAATGAAAGAAGGTGCGGTAGCCACTTCAGGTAATTATCAAAAATATGTGATGTTCAACGGAGTTCGGTATTCTCACATTATGGATCCGCGCACCGGATATCCTGCAACGGAATTAGCCAGTGTAACCGTCATCGGCCCCATGGCTGAATTTGCCAATGCACTGAGCACATCCGTTATGGTATTGGGGGTAAAAAAAGGACAGAAATTAATGGAAAGATATCCTCAGTATCGTTTTGTCATGATCACTGCCAAGGGGAGAACCCTGCGATCTTGAAATGGGCAAATTTATTGCTAAGTGAGGCAGGGTTATTAGTAAAAAAGGGGGGAAACGCCAGCGCCTGCCCCCCTTAATGAGATAGCTGCTTGTGGATACGATTTAGCTACCCAGTACCTCTTTTAATATAGCCAGCGCTTCGTCGCTATTCTTTTCCTCGGTCAAGTCGAAAATGGAGGTCGTTTTACCGTCCACCACAACGTCGATATTGTCAGTGACTTGCTCAAGTTTATCCCCTAGCGTTGCTTCCAATGCTTTTCCGAAGCTAAAATCAGTGAACTGTTTCTCACCGTTGGCAGCTGAGAAATCGCTATTATACCGACGAAGTTCTACTAATGCTTCGACGGGTCCCGCTGATAAGTGTACGCCGTTGGTACCCTGCCCTACTTCTGCTAAACCGAGTTTATCCTTGTTTTCCAATAAGCTGCGACGGATACTGCCTGCTGCAGCATTGGCGGGGTTGGTGGCACCGGTAAAGGCATTTCGCGCCACTGACCAATCTAAATCACCGGATAGCGTCATGACCACAATGCTTCTTCCCTCGGTTGTAAAATGCTTCAAT
>JBAYRB010000251.1:0-4931 GCA_041676905.1 Spirosomataceae bacterium | reverse complement strand
TGTTTAAACAAGGTGTGGTCAAGGTAACCGTGGGTGTCGGATAATAACCCAATACGTGTCATAATTGCCAATTTTATCGTCGATCCTTTACAACTTCCTTGGGATGAGTAGGATCGTATTACTAATAAAAGTCCAAAAAAACGGATTTCCTTTTAAATCATTTTGTTAATCGTCATTTTTGTATCCCGATCACCGAGCAGTTGTGTTGGGAAAGGCGTCGAATGAGTAAATTCGACCTTTTTATAAAAAGAGGAAACACTTGGCTGAATGGCTCAATTCAGCCGAAACAGCCGGACCAAACGGCTATATTTGGTACAAATTCCATTTTTTACCTATGCTTAGATTTCTTACTATTCTTTTGTTGATTTCACCCACTGTGTTTTCGCAGCAAGCAGTTTCTACAATTCGTGGTTATGTGTATGATGGGGATTCACACTATCCTTTACCCGGAGCTACAATTCTTTTGAAAGATACGGAAAGAGGGGCGACTACGGATGAAAAGGGGGCTTTTCGTTTGGAGAATGTTGAAACAGGTCGCTACAGCGTACAAGCCAGTTTCGTGGGTTACAAAACTGTTATCAAACCCGAAATCCTACTCGAATCTGGAAAAGAGCAAGTTTTGACTTTTTACCTAATAAAAGGAGACTCTACATTAAGTGAATTGGTCGTTCATCATGTACGTTCCGAAAACCTGAATAATGTATACGAAATAACCAATGAACAAACGCTTCGTTATGCAGCTACCTATTTGGATCCGGCAAGGGTCGTTTCCTCCTTACCCGGCGTAGCCTTGGCTCATGATCAGGCAAACGGAATCGTGGTTCGGGGAAATGGTCCTAATACGACCCAATGGAAACTGGAGGGCGTTGAAATTGTTAACCCTAACCATTTTTCCAATGCCGGTACCTTTAGCGACCGCGCCACACAGACAGGGGGCGGCGTCAACATTTTAAGCACTCAATTGCTAGGTACTTCCAACTTCCTAACAGGCGCCTATGCTGCTAGTTATGGAAATACACTAGGAGGAATTATGGACATGCGCCTTCGGAAAGGGAATGATGAACAGCATGAATTCACCGCACAAGCCGGTCTAATTGGTTTGGATCTGGCAGCTGAAGGCCCTTTTTCAAGTAATAGTAAGGCTTCCTATTTGGTTAATTACAGGTATTCGTTTACCGGACTCCTATCGGCTATGGGGGTAGCCCTGGGTGGGGAAACGATGTCCTTTCAAGATTTGGCATTCAACGTCAGTTTGCCTGCTGGAAAAGCAGGGGAGTTTACCCTATTTGGGATGGGCGGTACGAGCAAGAACGTATTTGAAGCTAAAGAGGATGTAAACGATTGGGAATACGAGAAAGACGGATGTGATATTACATTCAAAAGTAAAATGGGAGCAGCCGGGATTACACATAGGCTTCCTTTATCCCGAAAAACGTCCCTTCGTACGACGATTGCCGCTTCCGCGCTAAGTTCTCAGCGTGAAGCTTTCAGGTTGGATCCCTCCAATATTCAGAATGTTCTTTCCAGCGATTTGGATGAGGTTGAAAAAGTGAAATTAGCGTTTTCAACAGCGATCAATCATCGATTTAACAAAAAACATCGGGTGCTTACGGGAGCCTACCTCTACCACGACTACGACCGTATACATGCGAATGGAAGAGAGGGCGATATGGAAGGTATATCCTTCATGCCTTACCTAACCTGGCAGTGGAACTGGTCACCGAATTTCCGTACCGAGTTGGGCGTTCATTATTTCTATTATGGATTTAATAAAAAAGCTTCGGTCGAGCCAAGGGGGGCTTTGAAGTGGGACATCGGAAAAGGTACCCTAAGTATGGCCTATGGATGGCATAGTCAAGCCCAGACACCCCAAGTCTATTTATCCATAGGGTCATTGGTTTCCAATCAAAACCGTTATTTGGATTTAACCAAGGCTAGACATTATAGTATCGGCTATGAATATCGTATTCTCCGCAATTCTACACTGAAAGTCGAAGGGTATCTACAAGAACTTACCGACGTGCCAGTCGCCCGGACCGTGCCTATGTATTCGGTGTTAAATGTAGTAGAAACAGCGATCTCTCATGCATTGGAAAACAAGGGGTTAGGCCAAAATGTGGGGGTTGAAGCAACCTGGAATACGTATCTCGCCAAAGACTTTTACCTGATGATCTCGGGATCCATCTACGATTCGAAGTTTAAAGGTATAAGTGGAGGTTGGAGAAGTACACGATTCAATGGTAATCATAATTTCGCACTTACCGGTGGTAAGGAAATTAAAAAGGGCAATTCAATCTGGGGTATTAATACAAAGGTACTTTGGATCGGAGGTTTCCGTGATACACCGGTCGATGTGGCAGCTTCAGAAGCTGCTGGAACCACCGTCTATCGAATGAATCAAGCATTTACCATTAAAATGAAAGACTATTTCCGTCCTGACTTGCGAATTTATTGGAAAAAGAACGGCGAAAATCGTAGTTCGACCTTATCGATAGACATACAAAACGTTTCGGGAACTAAGAATGAAGCGTTCAGCTACTACGATACCTATCAAAAGAAAATCGTTGTACAGAACCAACTGGGCTTAATTCCCATCCTTAGTTATCGGTTGGAATTTTGAGAGCTGTAAAGCAACATAGGCAAGGAGGTGCAGACCAACTGTATATTGGGGAGGTTGAAAGACCTGCACCGGGTGTGGACGAAATTCTCGTTAAAGTAAAATATGCGGCACTTAATAGAGCTGATATTTTACAACGGGAGGGAAAGTATCCACCCCCACCTGGTTCGAGTGAGATTTTAGGGTTGGAGCTGTCGGGAGTGGTCGAGGTTTGTGGGGAGGGCGTCACGGAATGGAAACCGGGGGATCGTGTGTTTGGCCTTGTACCTGGAGGTGCCCAAGCCGAATGGGCTGTCATCCATAAACGGATGGCTTTACCCCTCCCCAATGAACTTGGCTTTGAAAAGTGTGCGGCCATTCCCGAGGTTTTTTTAACGGCCTATCAGGCCTTGGTTTGGTTGGCTAAGGTAAAAAAAGGAGAAAAGGTAGTCATTCATGCGGGAGGAAGTGGGGTAGGGACCGCAGGTATACAGCTTGCTCGGTTTGTTGAAGCAGAGCCTTTTGTGACGGCCTCCATGACTAAACACAATACCTGTATCGAACTGGGCGCTAATGCAGCTTTTGATTATAATGCACCCGATTTCTGGGAACGGATACGTGAAAAAACCGGCGGGGTAGATATAATTGTCGATCCTGTTGGCGGTAAGTATTTTGGCGAAAACCTTAATCTTTTAAATCGTGATGGTCGGTTAATCATGCTGGCTGCCATGGGTGGCATTAAGACAGAGTCGGTGAATGTAGGCCAAATTGTCTTTAAGAGAATTCAAATCCAGGGTACAACACTACGCTCTCGTTCGTTGGGGTATCAAATTGCCTTAACCCAGGATTTTTGGAGCCGTACCCGGGAAGCATTTATACAACAAAAGCTTAAACCCGTGATTGATCGCATTTTTCCCCTCGATCAAATTCAGGAAGCACATCAGTTTATGGAGGGAAATCGAAATATTGGCAAGATACTATTAAAAATATCCTAGGCTATATCCTTACATTTGCGAATCATGTGCAGCGTTATCGATAGGATATTTACTATGAAAAAGCACATTTAGATACAAATAAGTTTTGCAAATAAAAGATCAAAATCATGAGTATTTTAGAAAGGGTTCGTAACCTATCCAAAGAATATAGCCAGGATACGACAGCCCATCGTCGTCATTTGCATGCACATCCGGAACTGTCGTTTGAGGAATATAAAACAGCAGAATTTGTCGCCAAGGAATTAAATGCACTGGGTCTTTCACCTGTCACGGGTATCGCTGGTACGGGTGTATCCGTAACGATCGAGGGTAAGAATCCAGATAGGAAGGTAGTTGGCTTGAGGGCTGATATGGATGCGTTACCTATTAACGAAGCCAACGATGTGCCTTATAAATCGCAGAATCCCGGAGTTATGCACGCATGTGGTCACGATGTGCATACTTCTTCCCTGTTAACAACAGCACGTATATTAAATGAATTAAAGGACGAATTTGAAGGTACATTAAAATTGGTTTTCCAACCTGCTGAAGAAAAAGCACCGGGTGGCGCTTCCCTTATGATCCGAGAAGGGGTTTTACAAAACCCTTCCATCAACAGCATGATCGGCCAGCACGTGGCACCTAACATACCGGTTGGGAAAATCGGCTTCCGGGAAGGCATGTATATGGCTAGTACCGATGAACTCTACTTGACCGTCAAAGGAAAGGGAGGGCACGGCGCTATGCCCGACCAATTGATTGACCCGGTATTGATTGCATCGCATATCATCGTGGGTTTGCAACAAATTATTAGTCGTAACCGCAAGCCATCGAACCCGTCTGTTCTCTCGTTCGGTCGTTTTATTGCTGATGGAGTTACCAACGTTATCCCCAATGAAGTAACCATCCAAGGAACGTGGCGTTGTATGGATGAGGAGTGGAGAGCAGATGGATTGAATCGAATGAAGAAAATGGCGGAAGGAATTGCCGAGTCCATGGGTGCAACCTGCCATGTGGAAGTGGTTAAAGGGTATCCTTACCTAAAAAATCATCCCGAATTAACCCGTCGGACCAAGCAGGCGGCCATTGCCTACATGGGGGAAGAAAATGTATTAGACCTGGACATATGGATGGCCGGGGAAGATTTTGCCTTCTATTCGCAAGTCGTGGACTCATGTTTTTATCGGTTGGGAACTAGGAATGAGGCAAAAGGAATCGTTTCAGGAGTCCATACACCTACCTTTGATATCGATGAGGAAGCACTGGCGGTGGGGCCCGGACTCATGGCTTGGCTGGCATTGGAAGAATTGAAAGTTGATTAAGAAGAGATTTAAATCCAAATCGTTAAGAAAAAATACCTT
>JBAYRB010000250.1:0-4931 GCA_041676905.1 Spirosomataceae bacterium | reverse complement strand
TTGGTTACCTGATCATAAAGTTGGAGAGCCATTCCGATATCATTCAATTTATCGTACGATGCGGCTAGGAAATAGCGTGCATCATAAAGATATTTGCTGGCCGGATAGGTCTTCAAAAATTGCTCCAGGGATGTCACAGCCGCCTGGTATTTTTCAGCATAATACAGGTTTTGGGCGTTGTCAAATTCCACATCCTCCAATTTAGTATTGCCGGGGTTGTTACGCCTAACCACACTCAATATCTCATTGAACTCTTCCGGACGCCCTACCGCAGCATAACTTTCCTGAATACCTTCTAACGCACTGGTAGCTGAAGGGGACGAAGGAAAGTCACTTAAAATCCGTTTAAAGTCAGTGATAGCATGTTCATAAACCTGAATATTGTAATACGACTGCGCCCTTCTCAACAAAGCCGAAGGAATTAAAAGACTTTTGGGTTGTTCGTTAATCAACCGCGTATAACCTTTGATAGCAGGCGAGTAATTCGCTTTCTGAAAATCGATATCGGCAATTTGGAACAAGGCGTCGTCGACATAACTAGATCTTGGGTACTGCCTGATCAATTGTTCAAACTGCACCTTAGCCTGATCTTCTTGATTCATGTATACCATGGTCCTTGCTTTTTGGAACAGGGCATAGTCATTGTCCACTTTACCTGATGCAGAGACCCTTTCGTAGGTACGCATCGCTTCGTTATAATTCTTTTCTGCCAAATAACAATCGCCCAAACGAGTGGTGGCATCTTCCAGCATTTGCGAGTCGATTCCCTCCGGTTTAGCTAAAAAGTTTCTGAAATAAGTTAAGGCAGATTTATAGTCTTTCTGGTTGTAATAGATATAGCCTAATGCATAAAGACTTTTCTGACCGTAGGTACCCGTTTTAGGATCTCGGGAAAGTTGGAGGTAAATCGGTCGAGCCTTATCGATTTCACCCATCTGATCGTAGGTCTCAGCTTTGAGATACTGAGCCGCTATATTGATTTGCTCATCGACCGGATTACGCAACGATTTATCTAGGTTTACAATTACATTGGCAAAAGCTTTTCGGTTGAATTCAGCTATGGCCTGATTGTAAGTGAGTCGTTGGTAGGTAGCGTTTAATTCTGGCGTACGCTTAGGTAACTTTTCGATGTAACTGATGGCAGCAGCATTATTATTAGCACGCACATAAGCATCGGCAATCAACTGATCAACTTCATCCCGATGTTTGCTTCCAGGATACTTCTCTTGAAAATTTTGTAAATCGCGCAAAGCATCACTGTGGTTACCCATGTCGATCAGGACTTTAGCGGCATTAAACGCTGCTTCCTCCTGAATCCCGGCATTAAAATCCAATCGGGATGCATTTTGGAAAGACGTTAACGCGTAGTTGGGATTTCCTTCCTGCAAATAGCTGATCCCCAAGAGATAGGACGCATATTGGGCAGTTGAATCTTTTCCTGCGGCTACATCCTTCAATTGATCGATTGCCCCCTTAAAGTTTTGGTTTCTAAAATGGGAGTGACCGAAATGGAGGTACACCAGTGGATCCAATTTCTTTCTTCCCATCATTTTCTGGTACCTTTCATAGGCCGCGGCAGCAGCGGGATAATCGGCATTCAAGTAATGAACCTCAGCCACATAAAGGGCTACTTCTTCCATTTGTTGACCGCCTTGTCGCAAAATACGTTCGCCGTAATTTACCAGTTCGTCGTACCGTTCGAGCTGATACAAAGAAGTCACAATCCAGTTAGGAACCAGCGATTTGTAATAATCGTGGTTTTCCAACCGGGTAAAGTTTTGGTATGCCCCTTGGTAATTTCCTTTTTTGTGTTCAATCACACCAGCATAATAAGCGGCATCAGCCCAATGGGGAGAAGAGTTTTGGCCTTTCAACTGATCAAAGAGCAAGAGCGCTTTGTCGTCTTGCTTTGTATGAAAATAAGACATAGCCAGTTGGAAGGTACTTTCTTCTTTTTTAGCAGCGGATCCGGCGTATTTTATGGCTTTTTCCAAATAGTCAATCGCCTTGGCGTAATCCTTATTATCGTAAAAATGCTTACCGAGATCACTGTAAATGAGTTGTGCTTTGGGATGTTCGGCATGATTACGTACAAACCGATCCACTTGCATTTCTGCTTCCGGGTAATTTAAATACAGTCCGGTAATGGCGATATAATATTCCGCTGTAACGGCATTATAGTCGCTCGTGCTTAGCAACGGACTAGTTTCTTTTAAGTATTCGGTGAACTCCTGACGAGCTGCCAAAAAATTGGATTTTTCAAAAAATTCCAATCCTTTTCGGAATCGGGCGTCAGGTTCGGAATAACCTAAGGTATTTTGTGCCCTCAAGCTAGCCCCAGCCAGGGAAATCAGGCATCCTGCAATCAACAAGTTCCGTTTGAGAAACATACAAGGACAATGAAATTACTATACAACAACAGGGCTAGGTTACGAACAACCCAGCATTTTTCTAATTACAATTGAAAACGAATGTAGTACAAAAAGCGTATAAGGTCAGGGGAAATGTACAAAAATAATCCACCAGCTGGGGAATTGCGTGCGTCGTTTGAACTAAAATATAATTTCATTTCGACGGAGGCTGTCCATAAAATCCTGATGCATCCCTTTGAAGCGCTCTACCACCTGGTGACGAAACTTCTCGTCCAATATCCGATCGATTTCATCCTCGCTCGCCACTTCAGTTTGATCCAATTTGAAAATCTGTTCAAATTGCCCACCCACCTCAAATTTAATGATATACTTTCCGTTCCACTGATAAAGACTAATTTTGTACGCAGGGTCTGGAATATCGCGGAGATATCTCATAAAAGACTTATCAACTAATTTTTCATGTGCAAACAACAAATGTACTAAATACAGGCTAGTGATGAAAATTATTATCCCTACTGCATTTTTAATCACCCTCTTTTTTTTTGTTTCCTGTACTAATCAAGACAAGTCGGAAGCCGGAACCTTTTTTTTAAAGGGGAATATTCAGTTCAAAGACAAGCGTTACGAGGAGGCCATTCGGTTTTACGATGAAGCGATTGGAAAATACCCTAAACTAGCAGACGCGTATTTCAATAAAGGCCTCGCTTTAATGCAACTCGATCGACCCGAAGAGGCCTATGAATCGTTTAGCCAAGCATTGGAAATCGAAAATAGTTTTCACGAGGCTCGTTTAGCAAGGGCGGAGGCCGCTCTTAGGTTAAAAAAGCTGATTCAAGCTGAAGACGATCTAAAATTGCTAGCTCAAACCTATCGTGATTCTAGTCACTTCTACTTGGTGCGTGGAAACTTCTATATGGATCAACATAATACAAGTGCTGCCTTTGCAGATTTTGACCGGGCAATTACACTCGATCCAGAAAATGCCCAAGCCCTCGTCAATCGAGGTGCGATTTTATTTGAAGAAGGGAAAAATACCCAAGCCCGAGACGATTTTGAAAAAGCGTTGCTATCAAATCCCACTTTAAAAGAAGCACTGAATAATATGGGTTTAGTACTCCTACGTGAACATCGATACGAGGAGGCTTTAGGTTATTTTGATAAAGTATTGATTCGAGTTCCAAATGATCCCTATGCTTTAAATAATAAGGGAGAAGCCCTCCTCCACTTGGGAAAAACCGAGGATGCTTACGGATTTTTGAAACGTTCTATGGAAATATACCCCGATAATGGGCATGTACTTAAGAATTTAGGGGTCTATTATGCGACGCAAAATGATAATTCCCGAGCGGTGGAATATTTCGACAAGGCACTAGCTCTGGAACAAAACGTACCGGGTTTACACGGGTTGGCTGGGAAAGCACATTGGAAAAACAACAATTCCACACGAGCTTGTCAGATTTGGGGAATTGGAAAAATCCTAAAAGATTCCATTTCGATTGCGGAGGCGCAAGCCCATTGCAACTGATTAATCAGGCGACTTTTTGCCTAATTTGCCCTAATTTGCACGCTAAAAGCTTTCTGGATTTCGATTAGTATTTTTTTATTAACATTCGGATCCGTATATACTTCCAGTATGGCAGCTCCTTCATGGGCTATGAATTCATCCATGACCATCGGTAATTGGTCTCGATTTCGAACCTCCCAGTAAGCTAACCCTGCATCACTAGCAGTTGCTCGTGCTGTAAATGTATGTTTGGTTTCGAAAAATGTTTCAAGTTCAGGTTGACGGTTCGGCCCATCGATTATACGGAATATATTTCCTCCCCTGTTATTGAGGATCATGATTTTCAAATTTTGGGGAAAATCAGCTAGTAAAAATCCGTTACGATCATATAGGAAACTGACGTCCCCTACGATTAAATACACGGGCGATTCACTAGCTAACGCTGCTCCGATGGCGGTACTCACACAACCATCAATCCCGCTTGTACCTCGATTCGCCCATACTTTTTGGTTTAAACCAAGCCTTCGAAGCAGGTTGGCATAGCGCACAGGCATACTGTTCCCCAAATGCACTAAAGCTTCTTCCGGAAGCTTAAAAACCAGTTCCTTGACGGATGTTAAATCATCTAACGACGTTATATTGGCTGAAAGTTGCTCATTTACGATCCGAGCAGCTAGCCAATCGGCGTTGAGCCATTCGGTTTTATAGGTACTATCGGCTATTTCTCTGTTTTCTACAAAACATTTAAAGTCAATATCTTCCAGCATTTTCTTGAAAAAGAAAGCGGGTTCGACGGGGATGCGAAGCGTGAGCGATTGTAGGCTGTCAATCAAATGGTTACTTGCTCCGATATGCCAGTGGGCGCGGGGCGGGAATTCGCGTATAAAATTTCTGAATTTTTTAGATAAAAACGATTGCCCATACGTTACCAACAAATCCGGTCTCAGTTTTTCAAAGCGTTCCGGTTGCAAGGTAATATCCAGCATACTAATAAAGTCGGGGTGGTTGCCCATATTGGCTGTGACGTCACCAAATACAGGAATCTCCCATTCCTC